>JBKPQV010000064.1:0-3838 GCA_046734235.1 Acidobacteriota bacterium | reverse complement strand
GCATTAATCACCAGTTCCGGATCTTCAACTGCTTCCTTAGCAATCGAACGCATCGCTTCAATGAATTGATCTAGTTCCTGCCTGCCAACCGATTCAGTGGGTTCAATCAACATTGCGCCTTGAACAATTAGCGGAAAATAGATCGTCATCGGATGAAAGCCGTAATCGATCAAGCGCTTGGCAATGTCGAGAGTGTGAACTCCTTTGCGCGTTTGCCGTTTATCAGTGAACACAACTTCATGCATTGGCGGACTGTCAAATGGTTTGTCGTAATCAGAAGTCAGACCATGCGCAATATAACGAGCGTTAAGTACAGCGGCTTCAGTGGCCTCACGTAGACCATCGTTCCCGTGGGTCAGCGTGTAGGAAAGCGCGCGCAACATCATCCCGTAGTTACCAAAAAACGCTTTCACCCGGCCGATTGAATTCGGTTGATTGTAGTCGAGGCCGAATTCACCATTAGCGGTTTTTACAATTTTCGGCACCGGCAAAAAGGGCTCAAGCTCTTTTGTACAACAGCATGGCCCACACCCTGGTCCACCGCCACCATGTGGCGTAGAAAAAGTCTTGTGCAAGTTGAGGTGAATTAAATCAACTCCCATATCGCCCGGTCTTGCAACTCCGACAAGGGCATTCATATTAGCGCCATCCATGTAGACTAATCCGCCGGCCTCGTGAACGATGTCGCAAATCTCTTTTATGTTTCGTTCGAAGAGTCCGAGCGTATTTGGATTCGTCAACATCAATCCAGCAACGTCTCCGTGTGCGCACAGCTCTCGCAGGTTATCCAGATCAGTCAGGCCCTCTGCTGTTGACCGAATTGTTTTGACCGAAAACCCTGAAAGATGAGCCGATGCCGGATTAGTTCCGTGAGCGGAATCTGGAATCAGCATCTTACGCCTCGAAGCTGCGGTTTCACCGTCGCGCGCGTCGAGAAAGGCCCGGATGATCATGATACCGGTCATTTCACCGTGCGCTCCTGCTGCCGGTTGTAATGAAACTCCAGGTAGACCCGTGATTTCGGCCAGGTGTTGTTGCAGATCGTAAATGACCTCGAGCGCACCCTGTGCGTCATGCGCTTCCGCCAGAGGGTGTAGATTGGCAAATCCCGCGATTCGCGCTACCCGTTCATTCAGGCGCGAGTTGTATTTCATCGTGCACGAACCCAACGGATACATGCCTAGATCGATGGAGTAATTCCAGGTTGACATGCGCACGAAGTGGCGAATCACGTCGACTTCACTTACTTCCGGAACGCCTTCGAGATCGTCAGTTCTGATGAATTCGGAGGGAACTAACGATTCGATTGATTGCGCCTCAACGTCTAGTGGAGGCAATCGATAGCCGATTCGGCCGGTTTGAGAACGCTCAAAAATGAGCTGTTCGTTGGGACTTATGTGATTGGTTACTTTCGTGATTCCAGCTGTCATAAAGACTAATTAGTTAATGAGCGCAAACCTTCGACTAGGGCGTCGATCTGTTCGCGTGTATTCGTTTCAGTAACACAGACCAGAAAATCGTTTGGGAGGTCGCTAAAGAATCGAGACAAAACTAAGCCGCCTTCAATCGATTGATCAGTACCGAGTCGTGTTAACAGTTCATGAGCATTTGTAGGAGCGCGGACCACAAATTCGTTAAAGCGCGGACCGGAGAAGGGCAACGAGAACCCGGGCAGCGCCGCAATTTCCTTTGCGGCATATCCCGCCTTTTGTAGACACTGTTTCGCAACTTCTTGAATGCCTTTGCGGCCCATCGTCTCCAGGTAAACAGTTGCGGCGAGTGCTATCAACCCTTCATTGGTACAGATATTGGACGTGGCTTTTTCGCGACGAATGTGTTGTTCTCGAGTTGCCAGTGTCAGTACAAAACCACGACGACCTTCCTTATCGTAAGCCTCACCGACGAGTCGGCCGGGAATTTGTCGCGCATATTTTTCACGCGTAGCAAATAATCCGACATAGGGACCACCAAACGAGAGCGGAACGCCAAAGGATTGGCCTTCGGCAACCACGATATCGGCTCCACAATCTCCAGGTGATTTCAGCAAACCGAGTGAGATTGCTTCTGTGATGCAAACCACCAACAGTGCACCTTTAGCATGAGCGGCGTCTGCAAGCTTTCTAAGATCTTCAATGCACCCGAAGAAGTTTGGCGACTGAACCACGATGGCGGCAGTTTTATCATCGACAGCAGCTGTCAAACCTTCAGTTGATTGTCCTGACTGTAGGTTGTGATTAATTAAGTCGAGATCGATTCCTGCATGTTGGACGTACGTCTTGACGACTTCGAGATACTGCGGATGAATCGAGTCAGCCGCAACGACCTTTGAACGCTTGGTGACGCGTTCAGCCATCAATACAGCTTCTGCGAGTGCTGTAGAGCCGTCGTACATTGAGGCGTTTGCCACCTCCATGCCAGTAAGCTGACAGACGAGTGTTTGAAATTCGAATATTGTCTGCAGCGTACCCTGCGAAATTTCTGGTTGATATGGCGTGTAGGCGGTAAAGAACTCGGAACGCGACAGGATGTGATCGACAATCGTCGGAATGTAATGCGAGTAAGCTCCCGCTCCCAGGAAGCTTGTCCGATGGGCCCCACTATTGCGAGCCCCTAGTTGTTCAAACCAGGTCAGGAGTTCTGTTTCCGAAAGCGCGGCTGGAGTATTTAGCGGCCGCTGCAGTCGTAAGTTTTCAGGAATGGAACTAAATAATTCCGCTGCCGATTTCAGACCAATCGAGTCGAGCATCTCTGCGCGCTCTTCCGGCGAGTTTGGAATGTAGCGCAATGTTATTCTTTCTCAGCTTTCGTAAAGTCTTCATACTCGGCAGCGGTCAGCAGACTATCCACTTCGCCTGGAGCCCCCATCCGGATGCGGATCATCCAGCCATCGCCGTATGGATCAGAATTGACTTTCTCTGGCTCATCTGCCAACGACTCGTTAATCGCCACGACTTCACCAGAGACTGGTGTGAAGACCTCCGAGACAGCCTTGACTGACTCGACTGATCCAAACGATTCATTCGTTGCGAACTCATCGCCCGGCTTTGGCAACTCGACATACACCACATCACCGAGCGAGTCTTGCGCGTAGTCAGTGATTCCAACAATTGCGACATCACCTTCGACGCGAACCCATTCGTGGTCTTTACTGTAGTGCAGGTCTTCAGGAACGTTTGCCATGCTTCCTCCAACTAATTTTGAGTTTCAAATCTTACCGACCGGTTTAGCGTGCGCGTTTATAAAAAGGCGTCTTCACAATTTGCGCGCACACCAGGCGACCTCTTACATCAATCTTGATTTCGCCACCAGCAGTTGCGAATTCGGCCGGAACATACGCAAAGCCGATGTTCTTCTTCAGAAATGGCGCTGGACTTCCGGAGGTTACTTTTCCCACGCGTTGATCGCCAATGACGACTTCCTGATCGTCGCGCGCGATTCCTCGATCTGTAACTTCAAAGCCCACCAGGCGGCGTGTCAATCCCTGTTGTTTCTGTTGGGCCAAGCTCTCGCGGCCGATGAAATCACCTTTATCGAGTTTGCAAATCCATCCGAGATTAGCTTCGAGCAAAGTAGTTGTCTCATCGATCTCATGTCCATACAGAGACATGCCAGCTTCGAGCCGTAAAGTATTTCGCGCTGCTAGTCCACAGGGCAGCACGCCCGTTTCGCTGCCAAAACTGCCCGCCTCAAGCAGCTTGTTCCAGATTTGCTCTGCTTTATCTGGTGAAGCATAAACCTCAAAGCCGTCTTCGCCGGTATACCCCGTTCGCGAGATTATGCCGGACACCCCGTCTACATCGCCGAGTGTGAAGTGGTAGTACTTTATGTCGTCGAGTTT
>JBKPQV010000063.1:0-9073 GCA_046734235.1 Acidobacteriota bacterium | reverse complement strand
TGAGATAGTTGGACCAGAAGGCTCCGTGATTGGTGTCGATCTCGCCGCCGACCTGCTCAAGCTGGCACGAGCAAAAGCCGAAGACCGTGGATTAAAAAATATAGACTTTCAAATTGGCGACATGCTCGACTTAAAGTTTCCTGATTCAAGTTTTGAAGTGGTTGTTTGTGTGTTCGGGATTTTTTTCGTTCCTGACATGCCAGCCGCCGTTCGAGAGCTTTGGCGGCTCGTTCGACCCGGAGGGAAATTAGCGATCACCACCTGGGGTCCGAGGTTCTTCGAACCGGCGAGCAGTGTTTTTTGGAATTCGATTCGAGACGTCCGACCTGATCTATATAAAAGCTTTAATCCCTGGGACAGGATCTGTGATCCCGTAGCTTTGCGAGCAATCTTCAATGAAGGTGGTGTGGAAATAGTCAACGTTCATGCCGAATCAGGAACACATAAGCTAGCTTCTGTTGAGTCCTGGTGGGCGGCGGTGTTGGGGTCTGGCTATCGAGGCACCGTGGACCAACTCGATGCAGCCGCTCGAGATTATGTCTGGAAGGTGAACGAAAAATACTTCGCCAATTCAAGCCCATTGGCAGTTGAAGCAAATGTAGTTTATGGCGTTGCGGAAAAGAGCGCATGAAACTCCTGATCATCGGCGGCACAAGATTCCTCGGCCGGCACCTGGTTAATGCCGCGCTCGCCACCGGACATCAGGTAACTCTTTTCAACCGCGGTAACTATTCACCGCAGTTTTCGGAGACCGTGGAAGAAATTCACGGGGATAGAAACCAGGACCTTGATCGACTACAAAGTCGAAACTGGGACGCTGTCATCGACACTTGTGGAATTCTACCTCGTCAAGTAAAGGCTTCCGCAGAATTCTTTGCTGGATCAGTCAAAACATACTGCTTTGTTTCCAGTCAATCTGCTTATGCAGATGTCAGCAACCCTGGAGTACTGGAAAATTCGACGCTCAAGGATCTGACAGATCAGGAACTCGAAGAGGCTTACAAAATTGACGGTAACACTCCTTCCGCAAGTAACTATGGAAGGCTTTACGGTGGGTTGAAGGCTTTATCGGAACGAGCAGCCCAGGAAGCAATCCCAAACCGAACTCTTATTATTCGGCCGGGCCTGATTGTTGGTCCATTCGACTACACGGACCGTTTTAACTATTGGCCAGTACGTGTGGCTCGGGGTGGTGAAGTTCTAGCACCAGGCCGCCCGGATCGCCTTGTTCAATATATCGACGCCAGAGATTTAGCGGAGTGGATGATCAAAACTATGGAAGCCAGCGCAACAGGCGTCTTTAATGCGAGCGGCCAGCCAGGTTCATTAACAATGAGGCAACTGCTCGAAGCTTGTAAGAATGTGTCGAAGAGTAAGGCAAGTTTCACGTGGGTTTCCGAAGAATTCTTATTGCGGGAGAACGTCGTTCCGTGGAGTGAAATGCCGCTCTGGCTCCCGGAAGAAGCTGCGCCATACCTGAAAGGCTTCATGTTTATTAACTCTGAGAAGGCGGTTGCTGCTGGATTAAGATATCGACCAGTGGCCGAAACTATTAGCGACACGCTTGAATGGTATCGAAAAGAACGAGAGAGCACGCAGTTGCAGGCTGGAATTTCACCGCAAAGGGAAGAAATGTTACTGCGTAAATGGCAGGGAATGCACTAAGGCTATTTTGTCATAAGTCAGCAATACCGCTTTGCAACAAAGTCGCAAATACCGCCGACCGCAGTCGGTGGATTGTTTCATACTCAACCTACTGGAAAGTCGGCAGGCAGAGAGACTGAATACCACCAACCGCAGTTGGTGGATCGGTTCATATGCGGTCTAAAAGGGTCAAGTTTGATACAACAGAAGCGCAAGATTCAAACAAGGTTGAGCGAGACATGCGAATATGAAGAATCCACCAACTGCGGTTGGTGGTATTCATTCTTCACTGTTCGCATTCCAGTAGGTTGGGTATGAACGATCCACCGACTGCGGTCGGTGGTATTCGAACAATTCAGAGACACAAATTGGCAACTTCAACATTGCATTCGTCGTAGGGAAAGAGCATGAAGTTTGTCGTCCTGTTTGGCCCACCTGCCGTCGGCAAAATGAGCGTTGGCTACGAACTCTCAAGGCTCACCGGCTTAAGGCTCTTTCACAATCACATGACGATAGATCTCGTGCTACCGTTTTTTGATTGGGGGCACCCTAGCTTCCAGCGACTCGTAGGCGAGTTTCGCAGACGCGTGTTTGAAGAAGTTGCTGCGAGTGATTTACCTGGCCTGATTTTTACTTTCGTGTGGGCCCTCGATCTCGAGGCCGACCGGAAATTTATCGACGACAGTTCTGCAATTTTCCAGGAGCGTGGAGCCGACGTTTTCTTTGTCGAATTGGAGGCCGAGCTTGAGGAACGGTTACGCAGAAATGAATCGCCGTTCCGATTATCACAAAAACTTCCCAAACGAGATGTTCACAGGTCAAGGGATCTACTTCTGGAACACCAGGAAACTCACAGGCTAAACTCATCCGGTGACTTCTTCTACAAAGAGAATTATCTGAAGATTGAGAACACATCTCTGTCAGCGCTTGAAGCCGCAGAACGAATTGTTGAAACCTTCAAGTTTGAACGTGTAACTGCGGAATGACTCTATGACGGCGAGTTATTACGATCCGGATTTCGTCGCTAAATACTTCGACGACTTTGGCGAGAAAGAGTGGTCTCGCCTGGTCAAAAGTCCCGCGGACGAAGTGAAGCTCTTCATTCACTCAAACTATTTAGAACAGTACATCGAAAAGGAAAGCCTGGTTTTAGATGTGGGCGCTGGCGCGGGACGATTTACGCAAATCCTCGTCGGTCTCGGCGCGCAAGTAGTAGTAGCTGACCTTTCCAACCATCAGTTGGAACTCAACCGCCGTTTTGCCGAGCAACATCAATTTGCGTTCGGAATAAAAGATTGGTTGCAACTCGATATCTGCGACATGGCTGCAATTGCCGATCGGTCGTTTGACGCAGTTGTTTGTTATGGCGGGCCATTGGGATACGTCTTCGACAGACGAGACGATGCACTTCGAGAAGTGCTCAGAGTTTTGAAGCCCCGCGGAAAAGCGTTCCTCAGTGTAGCCTCACTCTGGGGCACCATTCATGAGTTTTTACCCTCGATAATGACCATTCCAGCCGAAAAGAATGCTGACATAATTCGCACAGGCGATCTATATTTCGACTCCAGCGAAGGTCTCCGACATCGCTGTCATCTGTTTCGTGCAAGTGAGTTTAGAGAATTTCTCCAGAGCCATCGAGTTTCAATTCTAAAGCTCGCGGCTTCCAACTGCATCTCCGCTGTTTGGGGCGAAAAGCTTAATGACATTCGCTCGGATTCAATGCACTGGAACGAATTATTAAGAATGGAATTAGAAGCGTGTGAACAGGCTGGTTGTCTCGATATGGGAACACATCTGATTGCCATAATACAGAAACCGCAATGACAACTCTGAGAAATAAAACTTTCCACACTGAGACCGGGTAAAACATGAATCGCCAGCTCTTCATCAGCATATTCCTGGTTTTGTCTGCTGCGGTATTCAGCACATTGATGGCGCAAGATCCCAGGTTGCTTCTGAAGCCTGATGATCCGAAGATCAACGAACGCGCTCCTGACGTCGTTCACCTCCGATTTGAAACTACTAAAGGGATCTTCAGAATGGAAATGCGACGCGAGTGGGCCCCGCACGGTGTCGATCGTTTCTACAATTTGGTGCGGCATGGCTATTACAATCAGACCGCGGTCTTCAGAATAAGAGCAGGCATGTGGGCACAATTTGGTATTAATGGCGATCCAAAGATTGCCAATCTTTGGCGTAACCAAACGATTCCGGACGATCAACGCGTCGAATCAAACAAACGCGGAACTGTCGCGTTTGCCTTTAAGGATCCGAATGGACGCACCACCCAGGTCTTCATAAATCTGCGCGACAACTCCGAAACTCATGATCGAGAACCCTTCGTCCCTATCGCAAAAATTATTGAGGGCATGGACGTTGTCGATGCCTTGTATTCCGGTTATGGTGAAGAAGCGGGTGGTGGAATCAGGGCAGGAAAACAAGATCCATTGTTCGAGGGCGGCAACGACTTTCTTAAACAGAAATTTCCACTTCTCGACTACATCGTGAAGGTCACCGTGGAGGACTAGAGAGTGAAGAACGGGTCCAGTTCCCTCACCAGGCGCGATTTTTTCGCCATTGCGGGAACGACCGTTTCTTCAATCGCAATTTCGACTAGTTGCCGGAACGTCAGCTCTGCAATCTTTAAGACCGGAAAAATAACCGCACGACCCCGCGAAGGTGTCCAGGGTACAAAAACTGGCCGCGTTGTTCTCGATATGAACAGTAAACGCGAGGCAATTCTACAACTGCCGAACAACGCTGGACCATCGCCCCTTCCATTGTTATTAATGCTTCACGGCGCGACACAAGAGCCTGAAGACATGTTCGAGTATCTCGGTTCAGTTCCCGAGCAAACGGGCGTGGCGGTCCTGGCTCCTAAATCGCTCGATACAACCTGGGACGGAATTAGCGATCGGTTCGGGATCGATATAGAGTTCTTAAGCCAGGCTCTACAAAAAGTATTCGACTCGGTGCAGATCGATCCGGCCCGCGTTGCAATAGGTGGATTTTCAGATGGCGCAACCTATGCTGTTTCGCTTGGCTTGATCAATGGCGATCTCTTCAATCGTGTGGTGGCGTTTTCCCCTGGCTTTGTAGTTTATGGTGCGCCAAATGGAAGCCCTCGTTTCTTCATCTCACATGGCACAAGAGACCACATTTTGCCTATAGGTAGATGTGGGCGGCGAATTGCGAGTGATCTAAAAGCACTTGGCTATCAAGTCACCTTTCGCGAGTTTGACGGTGATCACGAGATACCGGAAGCAGTGGCCCGGGAAGGATTGACGTGGGTTGCGAACGGTCGGGTGCAAAGCTAAGAATTTGTCAGCAGATTACGCCGATTTTTCTCACGTGCGATGGTAAAGACGATTTGGCAAGTTGATTGAAATCGTCGTAAGCGGCGTAATCTGTGGATAGTATTCATGGGAAAGTTTTGCAAAGTCGAAGGAGGAGCTTCAATGCGAAAGAAGTATTTCTTAACCCTGATCCTCTGTTGCCTGACATTTTGCGTTGTCGTTCAATTGCCAGGGAGCAAGACTGTTCAGTCTCAGGGACGGAATCCAGTCACCGCAGAAACCATTACGAAGCGAAACTCGATTGAAAGCGAACTCCAATCGCTGGCGATCGTTGACCGCAAACTAATGATTAAAATGCGCGATGGTACGCGCATCGCTACGGATGTTTATCGTCCCAAAGATACGTCTAAGAAATACCCAACGATCTTTGTTCGTACTCCTTACAACTTCAACTTTTGGGACATTCGAAATGGTGCTCCTCGAGACCTTTCAAACGAACTGGAAGCAGTGAAACGTGGTTACGCATTTGTGGAGATGAATGAACGAGGTCGCTACTTCTCTAACGGTAATTACGACATACTTGGACCACCATTAAGTGATGGAGTTGATGAACTATCGTGGATCTCAAAACAATCGTGGTCCAATGGAAAGGTCGGTACGATTGGCTGCTCTTCGACGGCCGAGTGGCAACTCGCAGTTGCGGCGCAGGGCAATCCGGCTTTTACAACCATGATAGTCCAGGGCTTTGGCGCAGGTGTTGGTCGAGTTGCTCCTTATTATGAACAGGGTAATTGGTATCGAGGTGGCGCAGTGCAAATGTTGTTCATCGCCTGGCTATATGGTCAACAGAACCAGGTGCGGCCGACGTTTGCTCCAACCACAACGCAGGAAGAGTTAATCCAGGCGTCGAAATCATTTGATCTTGCACAACAAGCACCTTCAGTCGACTGGTCACAGGCCTTAAGGCACTTGCCAGTTAAAGACATCATGAAGGCAGCCGGTGGACCAAAGGGAATTTTTGCCGACCACATGCCAGTCGACACAGGCGGCGCGATGATTGAGCGCGCGCCAAACGATCCCGCGTGGTACAAAGGCGGTCTGTGGCACGACAACATGAGAATCAATATTCCGGGTTACTGGTTCATGTCGTGGTACGACGTTTCGGTAGGGCCAAACCTCGCTGCGTTCAATCATGTGAGAAAAACTGCCTCTCCCGAAATTGCTAAACAACAGTATGCTGTTATTGCGCCAACCTTACACTGTGCATACAAACGGGCCACTGAAGACACTGTAGTTGGTGAAAGAAGCGTTGGTGATGCTCGTTTGAATTACGACGAACTAACCTATGCATGGTTTGACTATTTTCTTAAGGGCGTAAAGAACGAAGCCCTAGAGAAAATGCCACATGTGCGCTACTACACAATGGGCCTGAACAAATGGCAAAGTTCCGACACTTGGCCGCCGCGCGGTGCAGAACCGATGAGCTTTTTCCTTTCGAGTAGCGGAAAGGCCAACACCCTGAACGGAGATGGCAGGTTGACCGAGTCAACTCCTGCAAACGATAGCCCAGACAACTTTGAATACGATCCGATGAATCCGGTGCCTTCGTATGGCGGCAATGTCTGCTGTACTGGAAATGCCGTATCTGGAGGAGCGTTCGATCAGCGCAAGAACGAATCGCGTCAGGACGTACTCGTATATAGTTCGGGACCGTTAAAAGAAGGAATCGAAGTAAGTGGCCCTATTGAAATCACGCTATATGTGTCCAGCGATGCCAAAGACACTGATTTTACGGTTAAGCTGATCGACGTCTACCCGGATGGTCGTGCCTTTAATCTCGATGAAACTATCCAACGCATGAGATACCGTAACGGCTACGATAAACCGAATGCTTGGATGGAAGCTGGTAAGGTTTACAAGGTCACGCTGCAACCAATGACGACCAGCAATTTCTTCGAAGCAGGTCATCGAATTCGCATAGAAGTTTCCAGTAGCAATTTTCCTCGATTTGATCGGAATCTAAATACTGGCGGTAGGAATTTCGATGAGTCTAAAGGCGTCGTGGCGCGGAATGCCGTGCATCATTCTCGTAACTTCCCTTCGGAGATAAAGCTAACCGTGGTGCGACAACACGATCCAAGGCGATCTCAGTCTGGCGGAAAGTGATACTTCGAGTAGATACCGTTAGCGATGTTGTCAGCTACCCAATTGGCCCATGCCACCCAACGACGTAAGCGCCTCCTGAAGATCTGTGGAGCTCTGCCCGAAGTTACTTACGAAGAGGTCGGCGACGGTCACATCAGCTTTCGCATTCGTAAAAAGATTTTTGCTTACTATTCTTTCGATCATCATGGTGATGGAAAAATCGCTTTTTACTGCAAGTCCAGTCTGAATGAACAACGAAGGTTGATACGACAAGATTCCGAAAGCTTCTTTGTGCCTGCTTACGTTGGTCCAAGAGGATGGGTAGCGATCCGGCTGGATCTCGACGATGTTGATTGGGATACGGTTGAAGATTTAGCGCGACAAGCCTTTCAGTTAGCTGCTCCCCGAAAATTAGCAGCGTTAATAGAATAGACGATGAAACCAAAAGAACTCACTATTCGCGGCCTGATTCTCGGTGCGCTGATCACAACGATTTTTACAGCCGCGAATATCTATCTTGGACTCAAAGTGGGTCTAACGTTCGCCTCGTCAATTCCAGCGGCAGTAATTTCAATGGCGATCCTGAGTCTGGTAAAGGACTCTTCGATCCTTGAAAACAACATAGTGCAGACGGTCGCTTCGGCAGCGGGTACCCTGTCAGCAATTATCTTTGTCCTCCCGGGTCTGGTGATAGTGGGATGGTGGACCGGATTCCCTTTCTGGCAGTCGTTCCTCATCTGCGTAAGTGGTGGCGTGCTTGGTGTGTTATTCACAATCCCTCTGCGACGCGCCCTGGTTACTAACTCTGACTTGCCTTATCCAGAAGGTGTCGCCGCTGCAGAAGTCTTGAAAGTTGGCTCAGGCACGCGTGGTGAAACAAAGGATGAAACCGGCGAAGCCAAAGAAGGTTTGGTTGCAGTTATCCTTGGCTCAGTCGCTTCGGCCGGTCTCGCCATTGTAACGGCTACTCGAGTTGCCGCTGCTGATTTCACTGGCTTTATTCGGTTAGGTGCTTCAGCGTCCACTGGGTACAACATTGCCTGGTCGCTCGCACTCGTTGGAGCAGGTCATCTCGTGGGCCTATCTGTTGGTCTTGCCATGTTGACGGGTTTGATCATCGCCTGGGCTGTTGCAGTTCCTATTTTGACGTCAATGCAACCAGCGGCCGAAGGCGTTGCTCTGGGCGCACACACAATAGCGATCTGGCGAACACAGGTTAGATTTATTGGCGCGGGCGCAATTGCTGTAGCGGCAATTTTTACACTGGCAAAACTAGCGAAGCCTGTAGTCGGTGGACTTGTCAGCACGTTGGCAAGTTCTCGTAATGCTGGAGTACAAGATGATCGTGAACGCGATTTATCTCCCGGTTGGATCCTCATCTTAACGGCGATTTGCCTTGCAATCAGCGGTTGGCTTGCGTTTACTTTCTTGCGTCCCACCATACTCGCATCAAGCGCTTTAAAACTCACTCTCATCGCAGTGCCTTTTGTCCTTCTTGGAGGTTTTCTCATCGCCGGCATTTGCGGGTACATGGCAGGGCTAATCGGCGCTTCGAATAGCCCGATTTCCGGCGTCGGCATTTTGTCGATTGTCATGTGTGCTTCGGTGCTGGTGTTTGCAGTATCACCAACCGCCGATGCGAGGCCGGCGCTTGTGGCGTTTGCGCTTTTTATTACCGCGATCGTTTTTGCTTGCGCCACCATTTCCAACGACAACTTGCAGGACCTAAAGACGGGCCAATTAGTCGGTGCTTCACCAATGCGACAGCAGATTGCGCTTATCGTTGGTGTCTTAGCCGGAGCTTCAGTAATTCCGTTCGTGCTCAACCTGCTTGCCAGAGCTTATGGTTTTGCGGGCGCAGCAAACGTTGGGGTCGTGGCACCGAATCCACTTCCCGCTCCACAAGCAACTTTGATTTCGGCTCTCGCACAAGGAGTCATTGGTGGAAACCTCGAATGGAAGATGATCGGTATCGGGGTGCTAGTCGG
>JBKPQV010000062.1:0-18015 GCA_046734235.1 Acidobacteriota bacterium | reverse complement strand
GGTGGTACCGACCTCATCCAACTATTGATCAGCAAATCATCGCCCTTTCCACAACCCCTGGGCCACAAGTGGTACGTAACTTTCAAGTCCATCGGGCTTGAATTGAATCGTGCGTTCCTGTTCAGCACTCATATATGAAGTCATGAGGAGTTCGGTTATTTCCAGGCCGTCATAAAAACTCTCCTCCGGCTGCTTGCCATCGAGAAAGCATTGGACCATGTAGCGGTTTTGAGATTCGTAACCGTACTCTGCAGCTTCGTTCCCCAGAACGGGCATCAATCCCTGTTCTGCGTTCTGCTTTTCAACTAGATCTTCTCCGACGTCACCTTTTACTTCTCTACTCAGGAAAAGTTTTAATCCACTATCAAGCGAGTTCATGGCTAGCGAGTATTCTGGTCCAAGTACTTCCAGGCTCAATCGAAGACCAGCGCCAACGTAACTCCAGGAGGTTGTCACTTCGACGATTAGCGGATTGTTTTCCTCGTCCACATAGTTAATCGTAGCTCGCGCGAAGTCTTCTGCCGGTTTGTTTTGGTAATCAATAGCCACACCCATATTCCGCTTAAGGTTATCCACATATTCTGGTCGTGACCATTTCAAGCTGGCGATTTGTGCGGATACTTTTACCGGGCGGATACTTGAGCGCGGCTGACCTGGCTGAGTGAGCATGAAGCGGGCTACTTCTATGCTGTGACACATCATATCGTTTAGCACACCGCCCCCTTGAAGCTCACCTTGCCAAAACCATGGTGAATGAGGGCCGCTGTGCTCTTCGGCCGCGCGAGCCAAATAGGGGCGTCCCGTAATCGCAGCCGCACGACTCCACATGATTTGCTTTCCTCGTGTAACACTTGGCGCGAACATTTGATCTTCGAGGTAGCCATGGAGCAGTCCTGATCGCTCAATCAACTCAACCATCTGTCGTGCTTCGCCAACGTTACGAGCCAATGGCTTCTCGCACGCGACTCCGATCAGTTTTCCTTTTCCACTCAGTACTGCGTCGCATATTGCCTGCATGTTTTCGACACGCAAATGGTTTGGCCCACAGAGCCATATGCAATCTATCTCGGGGGCTGCGATCATTTCTTCAATCGAGTTGAAGGCACGCGCATTACCAACCCGTAGCTCGCTTGCCAGGGCGGCAGTTGCCTCGGCATGCTCGCGGTTAGGACTGAACACACCAAGTACGTCAGCGTCGCGCACGCCCCGCCAAGCCTGCAG
This sequence comes from Acidobacteriota bacterium, assembly GCA_046734235.1. GTDB lineage: Bacteria > Acidobacteriota > Blastocatellia > Pyrinomonadales > Pyrinomonadaceae > PSRF01. The sequence goes on along the minus strand of JBKPQV010000062.1, from coordinate 16,794 downwards.
GTGAAACTTGGCTACGAAGCCGCTACCAATGAAGCCAACTCCCAGTTTGCTATCTTTCATTCTGTGCACCTAAATGCTCTCTCGTCCTCAGAAAAGTCTCTGCACCTCTGCGTCCTCGGCGTCTCTGCGTTAATAATGTTCATGCCTTCATAAGAGACCTTCAACGCAGAGGCGCAGAGTATGCGGAGACGCCGAGGCGCTCTTAAAACTTCACAGTCTCCAGGTAACGCAAACTTTGTGGAATTTGCGTTACCGAGGTAGGCGACTCATCCTCGATGAAGTACCACTTTACACCTGCGGCCTTAGCGGCACGAAAAACTGATGGCCAGTCTATGACTCCTTCGCCCAGCACGACATTGTTTGTTACGTCAGAATGTCCCGTTGTTGAAGTTGGCGTACCCTTCTTCATGTCCTTGACGTGCATCAACTCAAAGCGCTTTCCATATTTCTGAAGCAACTTCACCGGATCAAAGCCAGGATTAACAACCCAATAGACGTCCATTTGGAAACGCACAAACTTGGGGTTTGTCTCGGCCATCATCAGGTCAAACAGAGTGCCTTCGCGATATGGTAAGAACTCGTAACCATGTGTGTGGTAGAAGAATTTGATCCCGTGCTTCGCCAACGCTTCACCGGCGCGATTAAAGACTGCCGCGGCTTCACGACACGTCTTTTCATCAAAAGGATCTTTGTGCGGTATCCACGCGCAGCCCACGTATTCGAGACCGAATATCTTGGCGTCGCGAGCTACGTCCTCAATGTGATCGCGACATTGTTCATAAGAAAAGTGCCCACTGATCGCTTTGAGGCCTCTTGCGTCCAGTTCTTGTTTAAATTTATCCGGTGGCAACCCATATGTTCCTGCCAACTCGACATACTTGATTTTGAAGTCGCGTACCTGGTCAAGAGTGCCCGGTACGTCTTTCTTGAACTGATCGCGCAAACTGTATAGCTGGAGGCCGACTGGTCCTTTGAACGCTGGACCAGTGCCCGCAGAGCGTTGGCCCAGGTTCACGGAGTAGGTTAGAGCTAACAATGCGAAGACCGGAAGTGCGAGGTGTAGTGGATGTTTCATATTCATTGTGTGATTTCGCGAACACGCGCGTTACGATACCAAACGTTATCGCCATGGAATTGCAAGGCGATGTGTCCTTCTGACATGCGTGCAAACTGACGGAAGTTCTTGAATTTACTTTGAGCAATCAGCGAAGCGAGATTCTCGCTCGCGAGATCGTATTCGAGAACTTTCTTTCCATTAAGCCAATGTTCAACGTGCCCTTTTTGCACCACCAACCGGGCTTTGTTGTATTCACCTACCGGACGGAGGGTTTTGTTTGTCGGGGCAATCAAAGCAAAAAGAGAGCCTGCTGACGTGTTCGCAATCTTACCGTCGGGATGTTTCTCGTCATCCAACACTTGCATCTCTGGACCTGTTTTCCAGGTCTGATCTTCATCTTCTGAAGCCAGGTAAACGATTCCACTATTTGCGCCAGGGGCCACACGCCACTCGATCTCGAATTCGAAGTTCTTAAACTTGCTTTTGGTGATGATATCGATCTGATCAGACTTATCGCAGCCAGCGACAGTCTTAAGCGACTCTTTTTCGATTACCCAACATTTTTCGGGAAACGTTTGACGGCGAAAACCGCGCCAGGAGGTGGTGGATTTACCGTCGAACAAAATTTGCCATTTTGACTTTGCTACTGCGACTCCCGAAATAAGAGTCTGAAACATAATTGCAACTGCAACAACGATGATTTTACGAGGCATGCTTAAGACTCACTTTGGAAGAAATTGGCGGAACAACGATCGGCGGCTTGGATTCAGAGGCGCCAGCACAACAGTTGAAAAACAATCACCTGCGACTCGTTTAAGATCGTCAATCCACTCGTTCTCAATCACAAAAGAACCCCGCTCTTCCTTGATTAGCTTTCGTTCAGGATATTGGTGCTCCCACTCAACAATCAGTGCATCACGCCAGAAATTATCGCGACTCTTGATCTCGATTCGCATCACCAGATTCTCTTTTTTCTTTTCGTGTTATTTCGTGTGAATTCGTGGATCGTTGATGTCGGAAAGAGCGATCCACGAAACCACACGAATTACACTAAATAGGTCCTTTTACTCTTGCAAGATGCGATTGATCGCTACCAACGCATTGTTAGTCTCGGCAACCGAATTATCGTTTAGTGCCATTACGAGATCTGAAAATAAGAATTGAAGGTCTCTCGCCCGGTCGTCTATGGGCGCAAGGCGACCATTCATTTGTACCTTGCTCGTGTCCAGGGGGATAGCTAACGCCTTGCCATCGAGCGGTGACAAATGGAAGAAAAGTACTCCCACAAAACTTAGCGCATCCGTGGATTCAACAACCGGTCGGCCTTGCTCATCACGCTTCGGGCTATCAAAAGCATGAAGCCCCGGTTGTAGTTCTGTTTCCGGGCCCTTTTCCTGCTCCAACTTTTGCTCAGGTGTTGCAATTTGAGCTGTCTGTGCCGTCCCGGTTAACAGTTGCCGCCGGACCGGTGAAACTCCCACGCCTCCCTGGGTCGCTATCAAACGGGCCTCAATCTGATTTGTGACGCGCAAACTCTCCTTTGGAGGCTTCACCGAGAAGGGCCCAGTTAATACACATTTCTGTTGAATAATCGAGGCTTTTATTGGCGCAAAACTAAAGTCGTAATTGTCGCCGTTTGTTTGAAACTGTCCCACAAAGATCCGACCCCGAAGAAGTGCGTGGATAGTATGTAGTTTAAGTTGCCCGCCAACGGGCCTCGGAATTTGTGTCACGCCATTTTGTTCCTCACCAAACATCTTCAATTGTCTTTGCACAAAAACACAAAATCCCACCCACGGTAGTGGGTGGATGGTTTCAAGTCCTTTCTAAAAAAGTCGCTCCTGCACTTTCCTAATCCCGCCCACGGTAGTGGGTGGATACTTCAAGTCCGCACTATTTATCGCAACCCAATGCTGAGGGACTACGAATGAATAGTGTGGACTTGAACAATCCCCAAACTGCCGTTTGGGGGATTTAGTCATTTCGAATCCGCACGTCTTTGTAGAAAGGACTTGAACGATCCACCCACTACCGTGGGTGGGATTTTCGCTTTTTGTGCAAGACCTCTTCAATTATAGATTTCCGCGTTTGTATTCGTCTGCCAGGTAATCACAGGCTCGAACTGTTAGCGCTAGAATCGTTAGCGTTGGATTGTGATTTGCCGAACTAACAAAGGCTGCTCCATCAGTAACAAACACGTTCTTGACGTCATGCATCTGGTTGAATTTATTAAGGACTGAGGTCTTGGGATCGTTTCCCATTCGTGCGGTGCCCAACTCATGGATGATGCGACCTGGAGCAGTCAGCTGTCCCCCAGTCGATACAACTTCAGCTCCGGCAGCGCGCAAGATCTCCTCACTTGTATCAGCAGCATCCTTAGCCATCTCGCGCTCGTTATCTGAATACTGAACGTGCATCTTGAGAACCGGAATACCCCACGCATCGACAACCCCATCGGGATCAATTTCCGCATAATTCTCAAAGCGCGAAAGCATTTCTGCCCTGACTGTCATTCCCACGGGAGCTGTGTAGAAGCGACGGACTTGTTTTTTATACTCTGGTCCAAAGCCGCTGATAGCTCGTCGCGCGATACCAGGAAACATTGGCGTCGCCGAGCCACATTCAAAACCATAACCGCGAACAAACTTTGCTTGTTTCGTTTTTGCGTCAAGGTTGCGGAACCGTGGAATAAAGATCCCCGTGGCTTTACCATCTTCATTGATAGGATCCCGTCCAGCAAGCACGGGAAAGAAACCTGAAGCTCCGATACCCCCAAAATGATCGACCAGGTAGTGGCCCAACACTCCGGAGCTGTTTCCCAAGCCTTGTGGGTGATGCCTCGACTTCGAGTTGAGGAGAATGCGGGTAGATTCGAGGGTTGATGCCGCGATAATGATTACTCTTGCATACGCTTCAAGCTCCTGATTTGTGACGCGGTCCACAAACGCGACGCCAGTGATCTTGCCCGTTGTTTGGTCTGTGATCAGATGTCGAACAATAGAGTTTGGACGAAGCGTCATACGACCCGTGGCTGCAGCAATCGGAAGTGTCGAGGCCACCGAACTAAACATTGCGTTGACATCACAACCATCGCCACAATGCCCGCAGTAATGACACTTGCGACGCCCCTTCATGAAAGACTTTGGTTGGCTCGTTAGCATGGCCACCCGAGAAGAGATTGCTGGCCGGCCGGTCTTTTCGGCGCCTTTGCGCAAAAGGTTTTCACCGCAAGTCATCGGTAGCCTTGGCATGTATTTGCCATCCGGAACGTGCGCAAGACCATCCAGGTTTCCGCTGACTCCAATGAATTGCTCAACGCGATCGTAATAAGGAGCAATCTCTGCATAGCTGATTGGCCAGTCGGTTCCAAATCCGTCATGACTGGCAGCTTTGAAGTCGAGATCTGACAAACGCCAACTAAGTCGTCCCCAATGTAGCGTCTTGCCACCCACGATTCGTGCGCGAACCCACATGAAGGGTTTGCCGGGATCGGTGGTATAGGGATGTTCTGAGTCCTTGACGTAAAAGTGCCGGCTATAATAAGACGCAGTGTCCTGCATCCATTGTTCTTGTTGCTTCCAGCCGGGTGGCCCAAAGCCGCGATACATCATCTGATAAGGCCATGTATGTGAGGAGAAGTCTCGTGCGGGATTAACTGGTGGGCCGGCTTCAAGGACAAGTACCTCAAAGCCACGTGAGGTCAGCTCTTTCGCCGCCATACCCCCAGAAGCTCCCGAGCCGATGATCAATACATCGTAGCGTTTCGCTGATCTCACGCCAGTCTCCGAGAAGACAATTTGTTTGTGATTGAAGTGTTACTTAGTGGTGCGCGCACCATAGCATAGCAGGGAAACAGCGAGCAAGAAATTTGGATATTTCGGGTCGCGAATTGCGGATTTCGGATTGCGGAGTTCGGATTTCGTGTTGTCTTCGAGCTTAAGCCTCGCCACGTGTTTGCTTATATCTGACGACAAGAAATCCAAAGCCCGAAATCCGAAATCCGCAATTCGTAATCCCGCCCTGCAACAATTTGACTTTTGTCACCGCGGTTTGAATAATCACGCGCGTTATCCGTTCCACCAAACATATTGCGTCTGGTTGAAAATCATGTCCGATGAACAAAACATCAGCCGGCGAGCTGCTCTCAAAGTAATAGCTGTAGGTGTGAGTACGGCCAGCGCGCTGCCAATTCTGGAAGAGACTTCCTTCGGACAACACAGTCACACCGGCATGGCTAAGGAACAAGCAGCAGGCTCCTCAGCTCAAGTACATCGCTTCTTCAATGCACATGAACTTGCCACGGTCGCCGCGATTTCAGGATTGATCATTCCGGCAGACGACGACTCACCTGGTGCGGAGGCCGCCGATGTACCCGCTTTCATCGATCTAATGGTCAGCGAGTCGTCTGCAGACCTTAAGACGCTTTGGCATGAAGGACTGATCGCGATCGATAAAATGAGTGAGGAGAGGTTTTCAAGTCCTTTTATTAATGCCGACTCCGATCAGCAAGTAAGCTTACTCAAGGCAATTAGCAGGAACGAGTACAGTCCTCGGTCCATTGCGGAGCGCTTCTTTATTGCCATCAAGAGTATGACGGTTGATGGTTATTACACTTCTCAAGTGGGTATTCATCAAGAGCTGCACTATAAGGGAAACGCTTACCTGAAGGACTTTGTTGGTTGCACCCATCCGGAACACAACAGCTAACCTTCCAATTGCGTCGTTCTGTTCGTGCATGTTCGTGTGGTTTCGTGGATCGGCTGTTCTTGCTGATAAGAATGATCCACGAAATGATTCATGAACTGGTATCAAAACGTCGTTAGCCGAACTGGAGTGCAAGAAAGAAACATCCACCGATTACGCTGATTACACCGATTTAAGAAAAGGAATTGGTAATCGTAATCGGTGGATAACGGTTTGTCTTTCCCTCAACAATCAGCACTAAATTGTGTTCGGCGGAGAGTCACTTAGTTATGACACCGCAGGCAATGCGGTCACCCGAGTCGCCTGACGGATCAGTTTTCATGTCGTCTGCCTTTGCATGAATCACGAGCGTCGTTCCGCCGCCTGAAAAGAGTGAATACTTGTCAGTTCCTAAATTAACGCGTTCATCTTTAATGGTTACCTTTGCGGTTCCGTCAGACTTTACCGTGAAATTATTCATATCTCCGGCGTGAGGTCCTTCTGGATTCTTCGTACCATGTTTCTTGTTGTCGGGGTTGAAATGCGCACCAGCAGTCGCAAATGCTGGACCTTCACACTTGGCCATCTGATGAATGTGAATGGCGTGTTCACCCGCAGGCAGGTTTTTCAGATCGAGCACAATACTTACGCCCTTACTCGCGGATGAAATTGTTGCTGTGCCGACGTCTTCACCTTGACCATTCTTCAGCGCTACCGTTACTGGGGTCTGCGCGTTGACATAAATCACAAATAAAGTGGCGAGACCTATGATTGCCACCAAGACTTTTAGTTGTTTGTTCATTTCTTTCCCCCTTGTCTAAATCGTGTCCAAACCTTCATTAGAAGGTTCCAGCCCTTCTTAGGATGCAGTAACAAAAAGTTGTGTGTTTTCGAATGAAAAAGCCTCTCGATCTATTCAAAATCACGATAGTTTTAGGGGGCGGAGGCACAGGATTTGTGTTCGTTATCTTAATTCGAGCCGGATCATTAGGGTTCCCGTGGAGAATTAAGGTTACGAAACAGTAAGGTAGAAATTGGAGGAGAGTAATGACGGATTCAAAGGTTAAGTTGGTATCAGTACCAGAAATCGCAATTATTGCTGCCACGCGCGGCGCCATTGGATTCGGAGTGGGGCTGTTGCTCGCGGATAAGTTCACACGGCAACGCCGCAAGGTTGTAGGCTGGTCGTTGTTCTTATCGGGCCTTGCCAGCACCATTCCAATCGCTATGCATATCTTTCGCAAAAACGCTGCGGCATGAGCATTAGGTTGGCTGGTTGATTTTGAGTGGACCGTGCAGCCGCGTAAAACCTCCGTTGGCCGGCGTAACGAAGCTGTGTGTCTGGTAGATTATGGATGCACTGGTAGGGAACACTTGTGTATGTCGTGAGGATCTCAAGAACAAGTTAAGACAAATGTAAGTAAATAGGAACTTCCAAAACAATTCATTCGAATAAACTATGTTTTTCGACTGGGCCCCCGAGTGCGCACGCGTAGTTGTGGAAGGGTAAATCGAAATGCCAGTACGTGCTTTGTTCCTTTTTTTAATCGTTATTGTGGGAGGCAACATGAGTCAAACAGCAAAACAGCCGACACAATCCAACAGTCAAACCGTGGTCAAGGGTCTTTGGGGTGTTCGCTATCAGGTGAAAGATGTTAGTCGTTCAGTGAAGTTCTACACGGAGCAGCTCGGCATGAAGTTAGACATGCAGAATCTGCCTGCATTCGGTCAAGTTTCAGTAGGCAATCTAAAACTGATCCTCAGTGGACCTGGAGCATCGGGTTCTCGCCAGATGCCCGATGGACAACAGCAACAGCCGGGCGGGTGGAATCGAATAATTCTTCAAGTCGATGACTTGCCGGCGCGAATTGAAACCCTGAAGAAGTCGGGACTCAAGTTTCGAAACGAAATGGAAGTTGGACCAGGTGGAAAGCAAATCCAGTTGGAAGATCCCGATGGGAATCCGATTGAATTGTTTGAGCCGGCACAAAGGTAGTCGGACGTCCCAACCCAATTTGATTTCTTCTCTGTGCAACCGTTGAGTTCTCCGTGCCTCTGTGGTTGTTGGATCGAGTGATTCCCTAAACCACAGAGACACAGAATACATGGAGGTTGCACAGAGAAATCCAACAATAAGTACTACCATGTTTAGGTAATACTGGAATTGAGACTGCGAAAGTGCTATAAACAGCGCATCCCTCAAACGATTAGATCCCCAAACTTGAAGCTTCTGGTTCTTCGCGTCGTTACAAGGGGGTTCAATGTCCAGGGCAATTTCGCTCGTAGTCGTCCTGATTTTCTCTTGTTTCTACTCACATGGGGTGGCTGCACAAACCAGTGTCCAGAAAACACCACCGCTCACCAGTCTTAAACCAAACAGTCCAACAACTTCCCCAAGTGTCCCAGGCACCGTCGCAGTACCGCATAAAGTCGAAGCGAAAAAGCTTTACGAAGCGGGGCTAAAACTCACAGAGGCTGGCCAACTAACGCCTGCGATAGAGAATTTTCAGCAGGCTTTGCGTCTGGATGGCGAATATGCTGAAGCTTATGCCGGGCTTGGTCGCGCTTATTTCAAAATGCGCCAATGGCAAAAAGCCATCGATAATTTGAATCGTGCGGCCGAACTCAATACGAAACAGAAGGAAGCGCAGGATGCACTTCATAAAAAACTAACCGCTCAAAACATAGAAAGAGAGAAGCCTGTTGGAAACAGTGCAGCTCCAGCGACACAACAAACACTGGCTACAAAACCTGCCGCGAACTCAGCACTCCTAAGACCAAAGAATGAGGGACCCAGCGAAATTGTGAGACCTCCTGTGAAACAGTCGCTTCCTTCGGCGGTCCCACCATCATCCAAAGTTGAGAGCTCTGGACCTAAGAACTCAGAGGTAACGAGCCGCACTTCAACTTCCCCACAAACTCAACTCGCAACAAAACAGATCGCGAACTCAGGGTCTGCAAACAGAATGGTTGAGAGCCGCAACCAACCACAAAAACCATCGCCTGAGGTGAAACAGGAAATCGTTTCACTCGCACCGCAACTATCAACTGAGCCTGCTAACTCGCAGAACACCAATGCTTCTATATCTAAACAAGTGCCAAAAGCTGAGCCTGTCTCAATGAGTGCGACACCAACGTCGCAACCCATGACCACTAATACAGTGACGCCAACTCCAAGCAAACCAATGGAGGTGGCATTGACCAAGATTTACAAAATTGGTCCAAGTGATGTTTTAGACATTCGTGTAGACGGTGCGCAATCGACGGGCTCAACACTTTTCACAGTCACTTCTTCCGGCTTAATCGAACATCCTCTGTTACCTGATCCTCTGCAAGTCGCTGGCTTGAGTGTAGACGAGCTGGGTACTAGCTTTGAAAACGAGTTGGCGAAAAGATCAGTTGTCGAAAACCCAAAAGTCAGCGTGGCGGTGCGCGATTATGCGAGTCACTCAATTCTTGTCAGCGGGCTAGTTAAAGATTCAGGGACAAAGTTCTTAAGGCGCGAGGCAATTCCGCTATATGTTGTAGTCGCTGATGCCCAGCCGTTACCTGAAGCTGCGAAAGTTACATTGATACGAAACGAACAGAATCAGGTTTTTGAAGTCGATCTAACTCAGGCAGCGGATATGAATTTGCTCGTTCGTCCTGGAGATGTCATTACACTTCTCCCGTTTGTAACTCAATTTGTTTACATAGGTGGTGAAGTCAGATTTCCCGGGGAGAAGACTTTCAGACGTGGATTAACTCTCACACAAGCGATGATTAGTTCCGGCGTAAATCCAAAGGCCAAACTTGCTCAGATCGGACGTGATGACGGTCGTGGTTTTGTTGTCGAAACACAAATCAATCTCAAAGAAATCAAGTTGGGTAAAGCCGCGGATCCCTTACTGAAGCCAGGCGATCGAATCTTGATCATGCGGTGACTTGGCCAATGGGAATTTTTCGCAAAAAGCATTCTGCCGCTACTCAGACGTTATGGCGCGTCGTCGAGACCGATGAGACTGGCGCGGTCGATGCAGTCATCAGTAGTGGAGCTGACATAAACGCGGGCAACTCGTTTGGTACAACTGCACTGATGCGAGCTGCAGCGATGGGACGCACTCAGATGGTTCGCGTCCTGCTTAAGAACGGTGCTGATCCAAACCGCTTACGGAACGACAAGTTTACGGCGTTGCTTCTGGCAGCTTTTTTCGGCCATGACCAGATCGTGAAGATTCTTGTCGAGCATGGAGCCGATATCAATGCAACGACCCGCTTCGGGACCTCGGCGCAAACGTGGGCGAACGCACGCATTTACACTGATGTAGTCGAATACCTTGAGAAGAAAGAAAACTCGTTAACCACAGATCGACTAGAAGCAAATTGGGAATTCACTTCAGCAAAGATCGATACTGCCCCCAAAATATCTGATCTCGATTCGAACTCCCCGTCTTTTCTAACGATCGACTCTCTTGAGATTGCGCAGCCTCCGTATTCAAGATCGTCTTCTGGCGCTTGGATTTGGAGCGTCTCTTTGTCTGGAATCGCAGCCATTTTTCTACTTGTTGTTGTAATAGCGACAATCTCGTTGATAAGAAGGCCGCACGAAATCAGGGGCCCAATTCCCGCTCCTGAAATAACAGCTGTTCAAAGCAAGGTTGAGAATCCGGCGCCGAAGATGAGCAAGCCAAGTACTTCCGAGACCGAAGTCTCAGAAGTCATGCCTGAACCTGCTGCACATCACGAGGATCGAAACCAAAGAAGGCCTAACCAGCTAATCGTTGACCCTAATGGAGCACTCAAGAAAACCGTCTTAAGGTGGCAGGCCTCTGAAGCTAGTAATGTCATCCACCCAAACCCAATTCCGATCAGACCAGTTAAATCTGTCCTAAGCACAGAACTCCCCGCAGCACCGCCTATACAAAAACCACGCGTAACTACATCTCACGGATCCACCGTTAATGTTCCTCTCTCGCCACAATTGATAAATGGATCGAAAAGCGAGGCAAAATCAGGAAAAGTAATCCATTGGCCGTAGGAGGCCCACTCCATATTTCTGGATTTATCTAGAGCTTTGGATTGAGCTTTTTTTAACGAAACTTTCACAGAGCGAAGGAAAGCGCACCGAACTTTGCCTAAAGATGAAGATTCACCGTGTTGTCTTTGACACAACCTGGTGGGAATAGCAGTTGCGAATTGGGAATCAGTCTCTCCCCTATAACTCAATTTTTACTCAGGGGGATTCCCAATGAAAAACCAAGTAGTACCCCGTGTCTTATGGATCTTACTTTTTGCGGTGAGCTGCATCCTCTCAGCTCACGGCCAGGCGACTACCGGTAGCGTCCGTGGCGTAGTTACCGATCAAAACGGAGCGGTAGTTTCCGGTGCTCAGCTAACTCTAACCAGAAAATCCACTGGCGGAACTCAGACAGCCCAAACAAATAATTCGGGACAGTTTGAGTTTACGAATCTGCAGCCAGGCGATGATTACAGTATTTCCGTTCAGGCAGAGAACTTCAAGAACTTGTCTCTTACCGATATCAAGGTAAGCGTTAATCAGGCTACCGATATCCCTGTGCAACTTGCTCCGGGCCTGGTCACTGAAGTTGTTACCGTCACAGCCGGTGGAACCGAGTTGGTTGACACCACTTCAGCAAACTTGTCCAAAGCCTTCAGCAGTCGACAGGTGGTCGAACTCGCACAAACTACAGCGGGTCCGGCGGGAAGTCCTGCCGGCGTGAACAATCTAGCCTTGCTGGCACCGGGTGTAACTAGTTCAGGCGGTGTTGGCGTAGGGACTGGAGGTTCCGTTGGAGGTCAGCGTCCTCGGAATAATAACTTCGTAGTTGATGGTGTTGATAACAATGATAAGTCAGTAACAGGTCCACAGTCATATATCTCTCCGGAAGAAGTAGCAGAGTTTACTTTGCTCCAAAATCAATTCTCCGCTGAGTTTGCCAGATCGAATGGTGGCAATTTTCTCACCGTTACCAAGAGCGGGTCGAACGACTATCACGGCACTGGATACGGCTTTTTCCGCAACCGCTATCTGAATGCGCTCGATACCATACAGAAGAACGCTGGTGTCACGCGGAATAAGGCGGATGGTGATCTCTTCATGCCGAGATCCGACTACTTTCGAGGTGGATTTAATATCGGTGGCCCCGTTCTTATCCCGCATTTCGGCGAGGGTGGTCCCATAGTGACAAGCGGAAAAGACAAACTGTTCTTCTTTACTTCATATGAGAGGGTGCAAACCGGAAGCGCTGCAAGTGCAGGTGGTATTGTCACGCCCACGGCAGCTGGTTTCGCTACGATCAACACGATTCCAGGATTGTCTGCAAACAACCTCGGCGTTTTTAACGCGTTCGTACCGGTTGCTCCGGTAAATGATCACGGAACGATCAACGTACTCGGACGAAGTATTCCGGTCGGAAACGTCTCTTTTGCTGCTCCTAACTTTTTCAAACAGAACCACGCAGTGATCAATATCGATTACTTGCAGAATTCCAAGACGCAGCATCACTTTCGTTTCACGTTTACCAACGGCGCGGATATAGATAACATCCCAAACCTGCCGGTGTTCTTCGTCGCGTTGCCGAGCAAACAGCGGCTCTTTTCCTATACGCTCATCCACAATTTCTCAGAGAGATTGATTAATGAGACGCGCATTGCGTTTCGTCGTTCGTCTCAAAACTTCCCGGTCCCAGGATTTAATTATCCAGGGCTTTCGGTATTTCCAAACATAACACTCGATGACCTGGGCCTAAATATTGGTCCTGATCCAAATGCACCACAATTTGGAATCGAGAACAATTATCAGGTTGTTAATAACCTGACCTGGTTGAAAGGCAATCACACAGTCAAATTTGGCGGTGACTTGCGTGTAGTCATTTCTCCACAGAGTTTCTCTCAGCGAGTTCGTGGGGATTATGAATATCTATCAACCTCTCAATTCCTGCAGGATCTATCACCAGATGCCTTTGGTGAGCGTAATGCCGGCAATAACATCTATTACGGAAACCAGAAGGTCTTGTATGCGTTTGTTCAAGACGACTGGCGCTTCCGGCCAAACCTTACTTTGAATTTGGGACTCAGTTATTCCTATCAACAGGTACCGTTGGGTGCGCGGACAAGTCAGGTCCTGAATTCCATCTCGACTGTTCCCGGGCTACTGGAGTTCAACGAACCAAAAGCGCAAACGAAAAACTTTGCACCTAAGGTGGGATTTGCCTGGTCACCCGATTACAAGACTGGATTGCTAGGCCGCCTGTTTGGTTCGGGTGGAAAGAGTTCGCTGCGCGCTGGATTTTCGATGGGCTATGATTACATCTTCGATAATCTGTACATCCTGTCGAATCCGCCGCAACTACAGCAAACTAACGACGTCGATACCACGTTGCCTCCAACTCCAAACTTTTTGGCAAATGGTGGGCTTCCGGATTCTCCGGTTTCCATAACTGATCCTGTTGTCGCCCGGCAAAACACGGCGGCTTTTATCACTGATCAGGAAGTTCCGTATTCCATCACCTGGACTGGCAGTTACCAACGACAGTTCCGTTCTGATTGGTCATTTGAAGCGCGCTATGTCGGCACGCGCGGCGTCCACCTGTTGACGCAGAATCGCCTCAATCGCCAGGCGAAAGTAGCGCCAGAAGACGGTAGACCGGGATTGCCGACATTCTTCACTGCACCATCCCAGGCGACGCTCGACGCTTTGGCGCTGGATCTGGATCAGATCAACGCGCGTTCAAGTTTTGTGCCTCGTTATGCAGCTGCTGGTTTTAATGGCGCTAGCGTAGTTGCTTTCCTATCGAATGGTAATTCTACCTACCACGGTGGTTCCGTTCAGGTGAGCAAACGTCTTTCACGCGGTTTCCAATTGACCAGCGCTTACACGTTTAGTCATTTAATTGACGACACAACAGCAGAAGTATTTTCGACTGTTCTGTCGCCACGACGCGTAGAAGACTTTCAGAACCTGCGAAGAGAACGGGCTAATTCAGCACTCGATCACCGGCATCGGTTTGTGACCTCGATGATTTATGAGGCCCCCTGGTTCTCGAAGAGCACTGGTTGGACAAAGCTCTTCCTGGGAGGCATTAACTTCGCCGGAACTTACACCTACGAAAGTGGCGAGCAGGTTACAATTCGTAGCGGAAACGACTCGAATCTAAACGGCGACAACGCCGGAGACCGCGCGATTCTCAATCCAAATGGAACAGAGGGAGTCGGTAGTCAAGTCACGCCATTATGTCGAACATCGGCATGCACGTTTGATGAGGACGGGAATGTAATTGGAACTGTAGTTGGGTATCTTGCCAACAATCCAAACGCTCGTTACATTCAAACTGGTAACGGAGCTCAATCCAACATCGGGCGAAATACTTTCCAGTTACCGCCAATTAACAATTTCGACATTTCGATTTTCAAGAACTTCCGAATCGGAGAATCGAAATATTTCCAGATTCGCGCTGATTTCTTCAACGCATTCAATCATCCCCAGTATGTGCCGGGTTCAGTCAATAGCGTTGATCCGGTTGGTACGACGGGTTTGACAACTCTAAATCAAGTGAATCCACTCACCCCGGATTTTCTAAACCCATCCGCGGTATTGAGCAGCAATCCTCGGGTGATCCAACTTGCGGCGCGATTTAACTTCTAAAGCGCGCCATTTCACAAACTAACCTTTGTTGGGGTGGCGAAGGATTCTTCGCCACCTTCTTTTTGTTATAAATGAGTAAGCGAAGAAAACGGTCTGCCATAGAGGCGGTTGCTTCACGGGGCGGTCGCTTCGCTCCTGTTCTGTATTGCCGGTGAGCTAATTTCACAAAAGGGGGCAATTATCGAATGAGCTTTCAATTGCCACTGGTCGTATTGGCGCTAATGGTCTTTTTTGGCTCGGTTCAAGGACAGGGTAGTTCTCCCAACAGTGACCGGGCTCGCGCCATCCAGCGTGACGAAATGGACAGGCTCTTGATGTGGGCTCTACCAGAGGATAAGGAATCTGAATCCGCGCGGTTGAGTCTTTTCAAAAAGATCAAATCCGACTTCAGAGACTTGCAATCTCTGAATAACAAGATGATGGCAGATGCATGGCTGCAAGACGCACTTGATTATTCAAGCATCGCCGAAATGGTTTCTAAAATTCGAGGTAAGGCCAACGATTTACAAAAGAGTTTGTCTTTACCCGAGGCGGAAAAGCCTGAGACACCTTTCAAAACGCCAACGGTCACCAGCGCTCGACAATTTCGCGAGGAACTCTTGCTGCTCGATAAAACAATAATGCGATTTGTCACCAACCCTGTTTTTCAGGCGGCCAACACTGTGGACATCAACCAGGCTAAAAACGCGAGTCAGGATCTTGGCCAGGTGATTTCGTTAACCGAAGATGTCAAACAGAATGCACAAAAGCTTCGAAAAACAAGTCCTTAACCTCGCACACAAATCTGAACACAAAAGACACCACCCGCTTTAGTACCGACCGCTTGGGATGGAGTTTCAACTTCTTCACTGCCCATTTGTAATTCCGTGGCCTCGCTGGTGAAATGGTTCAACTGGAAAAGGTTGTCTTGCCCTAGGTCGCGTGTTGCAATTGTAGCGAGAAGTTGAAACTCCACGCCGCTAAAGCGGGTGGTGTCTTCTGGCTCGCTTAAATAACGTTTCTAGCGAGAAGTTGAAACTCCACGCCGCTAAAGCGGGTGGTGTCTTTTTGGCTCGCGGCGTACGTTGCTTTAGCAAAGAATTTGAAGCTCCACGCCGCTAAAGCGGGTGGTGTCTTTTTGGCTCGCTGCGTACGTTGCTTTAGCAAAGAATTTGAAACTCCACGCCGCTAAAGCGGGTGGTGTCTTTTGGCTCGCTGCGTACGTTGCTTTAGCAAAGAATTTGAAGCTCCACGCCGCTAAAGCGGGTGGTGTCTGTTGAAATTAGCATTTCGCCTTTTGTGTAAATTGCTGGTAAACATGCGAGCCTTTGTGATTACAATGGCATCGCTCTTAGTCTTTCTAAATCCAATCACAGTTGGAGATTTTGACAAATGCCGCTTGGGCACATATCAATCATCGCGCTAGTCATAGCCTTACTGCTCCAAGTCGCAATTCAGAAACAGACTCCACCCACTGTTGCTCCTGGCGCGGAACTAACGCTCGTTTACGAAAGTGAGCAATTTTTCGAAGGACCTAGCTGGGATCCTGTCGGCAGTAAGCTCTACTTTACTGCCTTCGGAAAAGACAATGAGCAAGTGCTCCGCCTTGATGCCCCAAATAAAGTTTACGTCTGGTTGGACCATACAAAAGGAATTAATGGGACGTATTTTTCGCGAACCGGTCGACTCCTGGCGGCACAAGCATTTGGACACACTCTTCAGAGCCTAAAAATTGGAGAGAACGGGCCGGCCGACACTAAGATCCTTACATCCGGTTTCGAAGGCATTCCATTCATCCAGCCAAACGACGTTGCGGAATCGCCGGTTAGTGGTGGTATCTATTTCACCGATCCCAACTTCAGTGGAAAAACACGCAGTGCCGTTTACTATCTCAGTCAAAGCGGCGCCGTTCGACGAGTTATCGAGAATTTGAAATTACCGAATGGGTTGGAAGTGTCGAACGATGGCGCGACTCTTTATGTCGGTGATAGTTTCGAGAAAAGGGTTTATTCCTACCCAATTCTGTCCGATGGCAGCGTTGATCAGGGACAGGTAAAAATCTTTTTTGATCCGGCCACCGAGAATATGGCGGATCCTGATGGAATGTGCTCAGATGCCCAGGGCAACATGTATTTTGCGATGCGGGGCGGGGTTTGGGTGGTGTCTAAGGAAGGGAAGCAACTCGGTTTCATTCCCGTCCCAGAATTTGTGAGCAATGTGACTTTCGGCGGAGCCGACGGGCAAACGCTTTACCTTACTTGTGATAAGAAGGTTTACAGTCTCGCGATGCGCGTGAAGGGCGCACAGTTTCAATAGGACTCCAATGCTGAACATGATTCAAGAAGCCTGGCTGGATTTGCGCTATGCGGCGCGCACTCTCTCAAGACTGTCTCTTATACACATCTGACGCTGCCGACGATGAGTACAACGT
>JBKPQV010000061.1:0-5431 GCA_046734235.1 Acidobacteriota bacterium | reverse complement strand
GACGTGCGCACTGGCAAAGTTAAGATCAAAGGTTTTTATGATGACGTCATTCCGCCAAGCAAAAAAGAACTCAACGATTGGGCTAACTGCGGTTTCACCGTGAACGGTTTCAAGAAGGCACATCCCTTAAAAAAGATGCGCTCGACTGATCCACTGGAAGTAATGAAACGAATCTGGGGAATGCCCACCATGGAAATCCACGGAGTCGTTGGTGGCTATCAGGGGCCGGGATTGAAATCGATTGTTCCTCCGCGGGCCGAGGTTAAGGGGTCCTGCCGCCTGGTTCCCGGACAGGATCCAGCAAAAATCAAGAAGCTTATTTCGGCTACGGTCAAGGCGAAGAACCCGGATGTCAAGGTCGAATTTGAGCACGCTGCACCAGCGTTTCGGACGGTTTTGGAAGGTGAATTACCGCTGGCTCTAAAACGGGCAATTAAGTTTTCGTTTGGAAGAGAAGCGGTCTTCGTTCGCGATGGGGGAACGATAGGAGCAATGACAAGTATTGAGAAAGTTTTGAAGTGTCCGGTATTGTTCCTTGGCTTGTCTTTGCCGGAACATGGATATCACGCTCCCAATGAAAACTTCGATTGGCAGCAAGCTAGTGGTGGAATGGTGGCGTTTGCGAAGTACTTCGAAGAAATCGCGAATCTAAAGAAATAGGACGAATTGGGATAGGACCTATAAGACCTATGTGACCTATTTATTGGTCCTATACGTCTTATAGGTCCTATTCCTATTCGCCCCTACACCTATTGGTCCCGTTTCTAGATCACGCACGAGAGGCGTTCTTCGTTGAGTCTGATGAAGCCAGTCTTCTCGTAGAACCGACGAGCGTCTGGATTGTCCATGTGAACGGCTACATCGATTCGCGTGACGCCCTCACTTCGGAGTTGTGTTTTCAATTGTTCGACTAGTGCTGTACCGACACCCTTTCCGCGGCGATCGTCTTTAACGGAAACATCGTCGAGCTTTGCGACTACGGATCCCATCGACGTAGAAATTGCGTAACAAACTACGCAGACTGCGGCAACTCCCTCTTCATCAAACGCCAACCAGACAAATCCGAGTTCAGGTCGCTCCAGGAACAAATCGAGCCCATCATTCAAACCCTTAAGCCCTAGATCCCCATAAGCTGCACTACTCGCGAGATAATGCTCATCCGCGGTAAGGAATTTAGAGAGCATCTCGAACGCGTCGCGCACATCGGCAGTCCGCATTTTTCTGCAAGTGATCACGTTGTTTCTCCGCGTGCATGATGCCACATTTGTTCTTGGTTCGAAATAGGACCTATATGACTTATCGGACCTATTAAACGCCTCTCCCCAAACCAAGACCAAACCTCCAAACTCTTGATATAATCCCGCCTCCACTTTCCAGGCAGTTTTCCATCCCACTTAACTCGAGGTCAGGAGCCATGAAAAAGACACTTTCTCTTCTTGCCATTACATTGTTTCTGGTATCAACAACCTCAATCTTCGGTCGCGAGGCGCGGCTAGTCCGTTACCCTCATTATCACAACGGTCGTATTGTTTTTACCTACCTTGGTGATATCTGGACCGCTGATGAAAATGGACAGAATATTCAACGCTTAACCGTCAATCGAGCGCGTGACGTCTATGCTCGCTTCTCGCCTGATGGTAAGTGGATCGCGTTTTCAAGCGACCGTAACGGAAACCTCGATGTGTTTCTCATGCCTGCCTCAGGCGGCACTGCTAAACAGTTAACCACGCATTCAGCAGACGACACGGTTCTCGGCTGGTCGCCTGATTCCCGGTCGGTGCTCTTCAGTAGCAACCGAGGCGAGGATTTTATGCCGCAGCTCTACCTTGTTAACGTCGAGGGCGGAATGCCGGTTAGAGCCGGAGCAGATATGGGAGTTCAAGCTGGTTATTCACCGGATGGGAAACGGTTGGCTTACAACCAAAAATCACAGGTCTACTGGCGCAAGTATTATCGCGGCTCCTATCAGAGCGACATCATGATAATGGATGTGGCTGCGAAGAAGTTTACGCAAGTGACCGACTTTGATGGCCTCGATTCGTGGCCGATGTGGGGACGAGATGGTTTCATCTATTTCGTAAGCGATCGAGATGGAAATGGCCTCACTAACATTTGGCGTGTTTCTGATAACGGCGGCAAAGCGGACAAGGTTACTGTTTTCAAAGCGGGCGACGTGCGTTGGCCGGCGATCAGTGGTGACGGTCGAGTCATAATGTTTGAACACGACTTTGGGATTTGGAAGCTCGACGTCACTACCAAAAAAGCAACACCGATCACACTAAATATCGACGCCGAGACCCAGGAAAACATGTCAGAGATGCAGTCGTTCACCTCACAGGCAGACGACTACGATCTCGCTCCTTCATCGCGGCGAATTGCAATCTCCATTCATGGTGAAATCTTCACGGCTCCTGTAGATGAAGGAGATCTCAAACAGATCACTGACGGAGCTGCTCGCGAACGTTCTGTCGCCTATTCACCGGATGGTAAAACGCTCGCCTATGTTTCAGATCAAAGCGGTCGCGAAGAAATTTTTGTGGTGCCGTTAGATGGCAATGGCCAGGCCCAACAAATTACTGACCTTGATGCTTTGAAGACTGGTTACAACTGGTCACCCGATTCGAAAGAGATTGTTTTCACTGCTTCGGACGACAAACTTCGTAAGCTGGTAGTTGCCACAAAGCAGGTAACTGTGCTCGATACGTCACGCTATGGCGGATTTGGAAATCCCGTCTATTCACCTGATGGAAAATGGATCGCTTATTCAAAACAGGATGCGTCTCGCACTTCAGACATTTACCTTGTGGCTGCCTCAGGTGATGATAAGGAACCACACAAGCTCACTTTTGATTCAAATAACGATCTCAATCCACGCTTTGGACCAGACGGAAGAAAACTTTTCTTCCAGCGAGTAGCTCCAGCTGGAGGATCGGTCTCGACGCAAATTTATTCAGTCTGGTTGGAACGCCAGGAACGAGATCCGGACGATGCTGAAGAGCGCGAAGCAGAGGCTCAAGCTAACGCTCCACAAGGAGAAGGAGCCGACGGTGCAGGTGCGCCGCGCAGACCAGCGCCCGCCAATCGACCCCCGCGCGAAATCAAGGTTGATTGGGCTGGGATGAGGCATCGCACGCGACAAATCACACGTATGCCCTTTCCAATTTCTTCCTATGCCATAACACCGGATAGCCGCACGATTGTTTTTGTGACAAGTGAGCCAGCCGGAGTCGCGAGTATTCCGGTGGTCTATTCAGTACAGGATGATGGGCGTCGACTCGCAAGAATCACTAACGGGCTGCCGCCAACAGAAGATGGAGAGGGTGGACCAGGTGGTGGCGGCGGTTTTGGCGGCGGTATTTCCGAGCTGAACATTTCCCGCGATGGTCGAACCCTGTTTTTCCGCGAACGTGACGGCGTCTACTCAGTACCAATTGGCGCGGGTACAGGAGCTGGTGCGGCTGCAGGCGCAGCAGCGGCTGTGGGAGCAGGTGCAAGTGGTGCGACAGCCGTCGCGGCACGCAGAAAGATCAACTTCAATGTTCGAGTCCGAGTAGATCGTCCAGCAGAGTGGGCTGAGATGTTTGATGATGGATGGCGCACGATGAAGTACCGCTTCTACGATCCGCAAATGCACGGCATGGATTGGGATGCAGCTCGGGCCAAGTATCGGCCACTTGTTGATTATGTCGGTGATCGCCAGGAAGTACTCAACCTCGTCAACGAGATGATCGGAGAATTGAATGCTTCACATACCGGTGCGGCGCCTCCTCCTCGAGGAGCCGGTGGTGGCGGAGTTTCAACCGGTAATTTAGGCATTGAACTTGAACCTGATACTGCTGCAGGTCGCTACCGGGTTACGTATGTTTATGAAGATGGACCAGCAGACAAGGATTGGGTGCGCATCAAAGTTGGCGACTATTTGCTTGCGATAAATGGTAAGCCAGTAAAAGCCGGTGATGATTACTGGGAACTGCTCAACAACCGGCTTAATCGCAAAGTGGATGTTACGTTCAATTCTAAACCTGCGGAAGATGGTGCGTGGCATACTCGCATCGAAGCGATTTCAACAAACGCCTACAGCCAGCTTCGTTACGAACGTTGGGTGAAAGAGCGACGCAAGAAAGTTGATGAGCTTTCGAACGGGCGTATTGGCTATCTCCACATCCAGGCCATGAACGAGCCATCTCTGAGAAGATTTGAAAAAGAGGTTCGCGAGTTTCGCAACAAGGAAGCTCTCGTGATCGACCAGCGTTGGAACGGTGGCGGAAATATCGAACAGGAGCTACTCGCTATTCTTGTGCAACGCCAATATGAAATCTGGCAGCCAAGAGGTACGGAAGCAACTGGTCGACCGTTTGCCGGTTTCTTTGGTCCGAAGGTTGTGCTGCAGAACTGGCGTTCCGCTTCAAATGCGGAAATGTTTCCAGCAGGATTCCGAGCACTTGGCTTGGGCAAGGTTATTGGAACACCTACCATGGGCGCAGTCATCGGCACAGGAAGCTATAGCCTGATCGATGGCTCAACTGTTCGTACTCCGGGCGTTGGCGTTTTTCTTGCTGACGCGAAACGAACAAACATGGAGAACTACGGTGTGCAACCAGATCTGATGGTTGATAACAAGCCCGAGGACAACCTCGCAGGTCGTGATCGTCAACTCGAAGCAGCTGTTGATGAGTTGATGAAACAGTTGAATGGTTCACGACGAAATCTGACAACCGAAGGACAGAAGTAAATTGCAAGTGGTTTTCTCCGAAGGAGGGATTTAAGATTTCAAATTTCAGATTTCAGATTGCCGGCGGAGTGCTTAAAGATCCTAAAGTTAATTTCAATCTGCAATCTTAAATTTGAAATCTTAAATCCCTCCTTCGGAGAGCCCAACGCTTAGTATTTACTTGGGGAGTAACACAGTGTCCACGACGTGGATCACTCCGTTTGATTGGTAGACATCAGCGATAGTCACGCGTGACTGTCCGCCTTTTTCATCAGCCAGCACGAGTGTGCTGCCTTCCATCCATGCGGTGATTGTTCCACCGTTAACCGACTTGAACCACGCTTTGCCTTTGCCCGCCTTGATCTTCGCGGCGATAGCCTTCGAATCAAATCTGCCAGCGAGTACGTGATATGTCAGGATGTTGCTGAGCATTCCTTTGTTTTCGGGTTTCAGCAACGTATCAACGGTTCCGGCGGGCAACTTATCGAAAGCTGAATTCGTCGGAGCAAAAACAGTAAATGGTCCCTTGCTCTTCAGGGTCTCGACGAGGCCGGCAGCTTTCACTGCAGCGACGAGAGTTGTGTGATCAGCAGAGTTCACAGCATTGTCGACGATGTCTTTCGACTTGAACATTGCTGCACCGCCAACCATTGGGTTTGAGTTGTCCATCATTTGTGCAGATGCACTTTTGTTTGCGACAGAGATCGATGCCACGGCAAG
>JBKPQV010000060.1:0-5064 GCA_046734235.1 Acidobacteriota bacterium | reverse complement strand
ACATGAAACAGGCAATGTCGCGGGCTTCAATCCGATCCTGGTGATGGATGTTTGGGAACACGCGTTCTTACTCGATTACAAACCAGCGGAACGCCCGAAATATATCGAAGCGTTCTTCTCAAATATCAACTGGGCCGAAGTGGATAAGAGATTGAAATCGAATATTGGGACTCAGACAGCGCGGGCCTAGTCGGAAAGAACAAGTAGGAAGGTGGGCCTGCCCCAGCCAACCTCAACCAATGCTGACACTGAGATCTATAGCATGATCCCAATACTCAAGTTGGTTGAGGCTAGCGGGGGCAAGCCCACCTTCCCTACTTGTTTCTGCCCGGAAAGCCGGAGTTCCTAAAAACTAATTCTGCGGCAACGCCGGCTTCTTCAACTTGCAATCGACTGACAGCGCTTTCAAGAAGTTAAGGACATCCACACGCTGTTCGGGCAAAATTTTATGAACCTCGAGATTTTTCTTGTCGAGGTGTTCATTCGGTTTCCCGCCGGCCAACATAATGTCAAGCGCCTCTTCTAAAGTCTTGGCGCTGCCATCGTGAAAATAGGGTGCGGAGTTAGCGATATCGCGTAACGTTGGTGTTTTGAAGGCACCTGTATCTTCTGGCTTATTGGTGACCTTGAAGCGACCAACGTCAGGTTCTTTTGCGTCCATTCCAATTCCGACGTTGTGATACTGCTGATCGGTAAACAAAACACCATCGTGGCAGTTGTTGCACTTGATCGATTGGAAGATATTCCATCCTCTAACCCCGCTTTCATTCATTGCCGAAGTATCGCCTGCCTTATAGCGATCCCAGGCAGTATCACCGCTAATGATCGTGCGTTCGAAAGCGGAGATCGCTTTTACAACATTATCAGGCGATGCGTCGCTACCGAATACTTTTTGAAACTGCGATTTGTACCCCTGAAGCGCGTTCAGCTTGGCCACAATCTCATCGGCTTTCGCGCCCATGTTTGCACCAGTCCAGGCAGCCAGCGCTTGTTTTTCCAGAGATCCGCTACGGCCATCCCAGTAGAACTCCTTGTGGTAGCCAATGTTCCAGAGTGTTGGGCTGCTACGTGTCAACGTTTTATTTCCAGCACCAATTGCTTTTGGCAAGCCATCTGTCAAACCATGTTCACAAACGTGGCATGAGTAACAGGATCTAGTACCATCAACACTAAGGCGTTCATCGAAAAACAACTGGCGGCCGAGTGCTACTTTCTCCGGAGTCATTGGATTGTCCGGAGGAATCGCCATCGCCTCGTAAGTTGTTAGCATCGGTGGTATAGGCTGAATTTCAGGCGTGAAGCCGCCGGCAGTTTCGGTCGCATTTTTGTTACAACCAGAAATTAAGACAACCGAGATTAGCAGAAGAGTAACAGCAAGAAAGCCAAGAAGTTTAGTCTTGCTCATAGAGAGACAGTGCGAGTAAGAGCGATCGCTCCTCCGTTCTGTGGATTTGCCGGATTCTTACATTGGCCCAGCGAAATGTCTAGGGTTTGTTTGTTTTCACCGAGACTATTAATTGACAGGGAGCAACGATTCCAAAAGTTCGTATGGTGTATTCTGTTTCGACCTAATGTTTAGAGAACAATTCAAAAGAACTACTGGCTGTCTGTTGGTAGTGGTGGGTATTGCAATCTCAGGCTGCTCTAAAAACGACCATCCGCATACGACTGTGGTTACACAAATACCACCACCACAGCGTCAAGTTCTGACTATTGTTGCAAAGCATGTTCCCACACCGGTCACACAAGGGCCAATTGATCCAACGGCAGATCCGAAAAAGCCTTTGATTGTTTTTCACCTGGAGAACGGTAAGACATTCAAAGTTGGCGATGAGGTGCCGGTTGCTTTTACGGTCATGAATGCAAAATTAAAAGGTGAAGGCGGTGATTTTCGTGTTCGTTATATTGTTGATGACGACGACATGAAGTGGTTAGACCGCACAGATCCTTTTGTATTTACCGGTTGGATCCCCGGTAAACATACCATTCGAATTGAATTGATTGGACCAGACGGTTGGCCTTTCAAAAATGGTAATGCGAATATAGTGACGAAGGAGATCGAGGTCGTTAGTCAGTAGTCAGTTGTCAGTCGTTAGTTGTCAATGGTCCGTGGTCATGAGGTTTCAGTGACAACTGACTACTGACTACTGACTAACGACCGAAACGCAAGATATACTCATCGGCCGACAGGAACGCCTTCACCATTTCCGCCTGAACAAAGTTGCCGTTGAATTGATTCAGCTTGTTAAGCCAAAACTCCCAGCCTCGGAAATCCGCATCCTGCGGATCATCAGGATTGCGTCTTAAGTAACCGTAGTACTGCATAAGCACAAAGGCCCGGTTCCGCTCATTGCTGACCATGTTGGCATCTTCCGCAACTTTACGAAGCACGCTCGCCCTGCCCTGCGTGACATTTGACGCGTTAGTTAATTCCGCGACCAATTGATCGCGTTCGCTTTGCGACAAAACGCCACCGGAATTCTGATTAAGCTGGTCGACAAATTGTGCCGGTGTCATTGAAAGCGGATAGGCAGTTAAGAACCGCTGTCGCTGCACTAAGTCCTGGAAGTAGGCGACCTTGTTGTTTTCCAAAATGATTTCCCATTGTCCAATTCCTACGACAACATCCTTACCAATTCGCTGACTGTCAGGTAGGAACTCATTCAATCTAATGACTGGTACTGGAACGACAACGTTGGGAGACGTTGTGTCGCCGTAGGCGGCCTTATATGCGCGATAGACCAGGTAGCCTGTTTGCTGAAATTCAATCGATTGAAAGAAGGCCGCAGACACGTTGATTCGTTTGACCTCTCGACATTGTTCAGACGGACAGGAGTCGATTTCGTTCATCCAGAAGGCTAGTCCGGGAGCATCCGGTTCCCGGTTTAGAAAGTCGTGGTAATGCTGTCGCACGAAAAAGTCAGTGTTGAAGGATGTCGGGCGAACTGGACTCGGCAAGTCGAGCAGGTCGTTGGAGACTATCGAGAGCGTGGCGATGTTTGGACCACCGAGCACAGCTCCTGTCGGATTGGACAAAACAAGATCGAGAGTTTCGTCTGACTCAAAATAGGTGTCATTGGTAACCAGAACCGGGAAAGTCTTCGCCGTTTCACCTGGTCCAAACGTCAGGGAGCCCGACGTTGACGTGAAATCGGTTCGCTCGCTGGCGAACTGGCTAACGATTGCAAAGTTGACCGTTGTCGTGCCTGTGACATTTCCCAGGCGATTTACGGTGATCAGCGTCTGGTTGTCGCCTTCGTTAACAGCATAGCTTTGGGCACTGAATTGCACGAGTGATGTTGTGGTCGAAGCGGAGTCAACAATGGTTGCCACACCCTGATTATCCGCGATCGTCGCGCCACCAAAATTAGGAACGGTTAGGTTCAAGAAAAAGTTCTCATCTGGTTCGCTTGTGCCGTCAGTCAAAATTGAGACTTCGACTTGTTTCAATGTCTGGCCAACGTTAAATGTCAATGCGCCTGCCGTTGCAGTGTAGTCGCTGCCACTCGTTGCGGTTCCATTAGCTGTCACAAAGTTAACGAACACCGCTCGGCCGCTCGGCCGGTTCAATTGAATGGAAAAGATTGCCTTGGCATTTGGACCTTCAACAACAGTTACATCGGTAACTGAAACAAGCGGCGGGGCATCGTCATCGAGGATAGTGATAAATAAGGTCGCGAATCCCAGATCTGCATTTACTGCATTCGATAAAGTGAGGTTAAAGGCCTCGTCTGTTTCATCCGTAGTGTCGCCGATGAAAGGAATCAGAATGTCTTTCACCTCAGTACCTGGATTAAAGGTAAGTGTCCCCGAAGTTGCGTTGAAATCAACTCCGGTAGTAGCAGAACCGCCTGACGTGGCGAAGTCTACAGTCACGACGCGACTCGTTTGCGCAGTCAAACGGATCCTGACCCTGGCGTTGGTTAAGCCTGCGTTCCCTTCCGGGAAACTGAGATCCTCTGGTGACTGTGCTTCCGTCAGAATTGATACTGGAGTAGACGCGTCAAAAATGTGAAGCGTAGATTGAAACCTTCCGCCCAGCGCTTGAAGCTCTGGAAGTCCGCTCAAAAGCAGTTGGACGGTTTCTTCGGGCTCGGTTACTCCGTCGTTGGCAATTGGAATGGTGAAAGTCTTCTCAACTTCGCCATCAGCAAAAGTCAGCGTTCCGGATGCAGCCGTGTAATCTGTACCCGCCGACGCAGTGAGGTTTGACGTAGCATAATTTACTGCCAGCGATCCTTTGCTGCCGCCTGTTCGTTGAACACGAATCACAGCGTTACCGACATCTTCGAGCGCGTTAAATTGCAAATCACTGAATTCGACGCTTCCTGCGGTTGCCGATGAGTTGCAGGACGAAAATCCGGAAGTGTTGCCAGCTGGATCAGTGGCGGTTGCAGTTAGAGTGTGGTTGTTTGGAATGCCAACTGACACTGGTCCATTGAAGTTCACATTTCCGATTGCGTCAGTTGTGACATCGAATGAGGCAACCGGTACAGCGCCTTCACCGTTGCCTGAGCTGTCACAAGCGCGAGTCGAATAAAGATTTATGGTGAACGTTGTGTTTGGAGTACTGTTCAAAGAACCCTGAAAGTTAGTTGAAGTAGCGCCTGGCTGCACATTGCTGATCAGCGGGAAGTTTTGCAGGTGGTTTGACCCATCGTCTGCGTCGCCCAGATCATTTGGTAACGGGAAGACCCCAGAGTTGAGACCAATTCCCAAGCCTATGTTGGAGAAAATAGAATTTCCCTGTATCCGGTTATTGATCGTCAAGCCATCAACGAAAATTCCAATTCCATTGAAGGCAATTGTATTGCCCTCTCCTGGATTGTTACCCCCGACAATCGTATTTGTTTGTGCGCTGATTTGAATCCCGACGTTTTGATTCGGAATTGGCGCTGAGCCGTCCACACTCACGCCGATATAATTACCTTTGAAAACATTTCCGAATCCCTGGTTATTGATACCTGTCAGGTTACCAGAGATAACATTCCGCGCACTCGCACTAGAGCCACCGATGATGTTTTGAGAGCCCTGGATCTCAATGCCAACGGGATTACCTAGGGC
>JBKPQV010000059.1:0-4148 GCA_046734235.1 Acidobacteriota bacterium | reverse complement strand
TGCTACTTCTCTTTGAACGATAACTGTTAACTAGCACAGCAGACATCGCCGCCACCAGCGTGGTCAGAGCAACAGCAATTGCCATCCTCGCTTTACGCCGTTTGGGTTTAACTATTGCGCCAGTCGAAGCTGACGGCGGTGTTTGCAGAACTGTGGTGGGACCTGTATTGCGAGGACTTGCGGGATTAGTTTTCTGCGAAAGGATGCTAGTCGCCATCTCCCTCGGCGAAGAGCCGGGCACAAGCCGCGCTGTTCCTGCTTCATCAGCGAACGCGCCAGAATCATTTACCAACGGGGTGCC
The DNA here is from genome assembly GCA_046734235.1 of Acidobacteriota bacterium. Classification (GTDB taxonomy): domain Bacteria; phylum Acidobacteriota; class Blastocatellia; order Pyrinomonadales; family Pyrinomonadaceae; genus PSRF01. Next base: position 3,847 of record JBKPQV010000059.1, on the reverse strand, counting down.
ATCCGTCCGGCAAAAGCCAAGCGCTTCATCAGTCTCAACGCGATTACACTGGGGGCAGCGTTTCATTCTTTATACATGGCTGATTGAGAACCGTGCAAAAGTCACTGGTTCTCCGCTCCGGAGGAGCGCGATGTTTATAGCCTAGCGGAACTCAAAATCCAGCGCTCCGAAGGAGTGCAATGTAAGGAGGCGTCTCAACTTTGCTTTCGTTCTAGCCCGTCTGCATCTAAAGCAATATGGTACGCAAACATGGCACTCCTACGGAGTGCGGTCTCTTTATCGGCCTCCAATTCTATAAATATTGCGCTCCTCTGGAGCGATGAACCTAAGATTTTTCGCCAAAGGCTCTTTAAATAAGATACGAGTTGTGCTCCCGGATTATCAGCTATCTGCTTTCTTACGAAGGGCGAGTTCGTTCTGCAGGTTTAGAATAGTCTCACTCAATTCGGCGGTGCGTTGTCGGACGAGGTCTTCCAGCACAACGTTGGCCTTGTAAAGGCTTTCGTTCTCACGCTCGAGATCGGAGGCGTTCAGTTTTGAATCGTAGAGCTTCTGCTGAGTCTTTTTTCGTCCAGCAACATCAGCACTTGAGTCGAGTAATAGGATCCACGTTCCTTCTTCTCGATTGAAGAGGTACACATTTGCGAACACACCTTCTTTAGTTTCTACGTTAGGCAGGAACAGGTTGTTTGTCTCTAATGGAAGCACGCCGATCAGAAATGGAACGCTATCACCGACGTTAATTTCGCGCTTCAGGTTCGTTATTCCATATGCCTCAACATCACCACCCCAGTCTACCAATCCGTGCACTTCGCTGGTCAACAAGTAAGCAGGTGAAAGCGTGTCGTCAGTCAGCGCCAGAATGAAGTCCTTGATTGGAGTTGGTAAATCTCTCATCTAAACCTCCAGAAGTTTTTCCAGTCTTACCCAATTTGAGATCAGGTGCCTGGCTTGTCGCTCCATGCCTGTTCCTGACGGCTACGGGGCAGTAGCCCGACTGTGAAGGAGGGCTGGTGTTGGTTCAAGCGAGCCCTCCCTGACGGTCGGGCTACTGCCCCGCAGCACACTAAGTCACTACCAGTTTTTTGGCTAACTTGAGAAACGCATCTTCGACACTCATGCCGCTCTTGGCACTGGTCCTAACCACATCCCATTTCTTTTGCTCCAAAGCTTCAATCTCACGATTAGTAATTACCCATTCGTCAGTAAGGTCAGCTTTATTTATTAGCAGCAGGAAAGGGACCGGACCAATGGTCTCTTCAACTCGAGTTTGCATTGCCAGGCCAGTGTACAAAGTGTCTTGACGCGTTCCATCAACTACCATCAGGTAACCGGACGCACCGCGAAGGTACGAAGTGCGTAGATCGTGTTCATCTTGCGCGCCTTCTATATCCCAGAGCATGAGCATCAATTCTTTGTCGTCAACTTGTACCAGCTTCTTATCGATCTTAACCCCAACAGTCGTGTGATACTTGTCGGAGTAGATGCTCTCAACAAATCGTCGGACCAAACTCGTCTTGCCGACAGCAAAGGTGCCAAGCATGCACACTTTTTTCTGAATCATATGAAAGCGCCTCTTTAATCGTTTGCAATGACTTTGATTTTTACACTGCGATTTGTGGCCCGATCAGCTTCGGTTAGTTCTTCTCGCAAACGGTCCTTAACTCCGACTGCTCTAATCGACAGATTAGCGGTCTCTGGAAGAAAACGCTGCAAGGCAGCTGCAACCGTTTCTGCTCGACCCTGACCGAGTGTGCTGTTGTGACTTTCAGAACCACTGCCATCCGTCCGACCAGAGATCTCAAGAGTTAGCTTAGTTGGCCCGGCAACTTGCTGCAATTTTTGAATATCAGAAACTAACTGACTCAACGTTTCTTGCTGATCGCTCCGGAGATCGGTTTGGTTAACCTCAAACATCAACAGCGGATTCTCGATTCGTTCCAAATCTAATAGCTGCTCCTCTCGAAACTGATTGACACCCGGAAGCAATCGAGCCACTCGGCGGGTTTCCAATACCCATTGATGTGTGGCGAACCCTCTTGCTTCAAGCGTGCCATCGTTTAGCAACAGACTTACAGTTTTCGGAGGTTCCAGGGATTTCTTTGCCCGCGCTACAACAAAATCAGGCGTGAGCGCCTGGAAAGGCTGCCAGGTTTCCACAACAGAATCGGATTGAAGACCTGTACCTTCCATGAGTAACTTCGGATCCTTCGAGAGCGGGTCTCTAAGACCGCCAACCCAATACTTCCCATCTTTTCTACCAACGTCTGTAACCACGAATCCCGGTTCACTACGCAATCGATCTAGATAATTGTTCCATCGATAACGATCTCTCAGCCAAAAGAACCCCAAGACCAGCAGCCCCAGCACCAGGACACTAGCGATCACTGTTAGCGGAGTTATCTTGCTACTGCTTTTGTTCTTCTGGTCCTCAACACCGTAGTCTGATTGAAGGCAATCTTCCAGGAGAGGCTCGGTTTGAGTGAAGGCCGCCGAATCACCACTAAAGGTCGCGAGTTCCGTTCCAAATTGCAGATGAATGCGTTCGAGTGTCTCCTGAAGAACCTGGCGTACTTGCAATGGGGCAGTTCCACGAATTACTGCTGCCAAGATCGCCCGTGGTCCCTGTTCAACCCAAACTGTTAGATCGCCCATTTGGAGTGTATCAAGTTGATCACCAGTTTGAGTTTGAAATGAGTCGCGAACAAAATCCTGAATTGCCGTCAACATTCCTGAAACCATGTCAGCATCCTGGGGCTTCGTTCCGGCTGCTGAAACATGCCGTAACAATAGTCCGGTCTCTTTATGAATCAGGAAGACCTGCTCAACTCGATAGCGAAGGGTATGCAACAACACCACTTCCGAAAACGGTCGACCGGTCTTGAGCGCCTCAACTCGCCAGCGCAAACCGCGAGTGGACATGCTGTAGGCCAGGGTTTGATTCAACGACTGTGTCATTCCGCTTAATGCGGCCGCGATGTACTTACGAATCGCCGGACCCATGATGGGAAAGAGCGCATCTGCTAACGGTTGAGGATTTTTTCGAACAGAATGCTGAAGGGCCGTGGATACTGTGGGCGACAACGCTGCTGTGAGGGCATCATCCTGGCGGGTACGAACAGCAATGGCGTCCGGTAGAACGTTACTGACTTCTTCAACTTGACGCCGAGGATCAAATAGCCGTTCATGGACTTCCGCTAATTGTGCCTCTGCTGGACCAAGCAACAGGCTACGCAACTCGGCCACTGAACCGTCTTCAGTTGCGATATTTTCCTCTTCAGCGCGAATGCTTTGTGCGTCAGGGGTTGACGTCATGAGCGTCACTCAACAGTTGTTACTGCACGAAATGATTTCAGGTTGGCTTTAGTCCTGGCCGGGAATCTTGAAATCGTTGTTTAGACGCAGAGCAACCTCGGTGAACAGTGCAGACAAAGAAGCACGGTCGGTCTTGCCGTGATTCAAGTCTTTTACTTCACGATCAACAAGGGCCGAGACCTCGTCGGTCTTGCGACGGATCTCTTCACTCAAACTCTTTGACTGTTCCAGGAGTTGGTGCCGAAGCTCGCTTTGCGTCTGAGTGGTTTGAGTATCAAACTGGTTGAGCTTCGTATCCAATGTCTTCGCGGTATCGTGAAGTTCACGAGTAACACTCTCGATCGAACCCTCACGATTCTTTTGCTCAGCCTGTAGGCGGCTCGACAGAGACTGAAATTCCTGCTTCACGAAGGCCTCGAGAGCAGCGACGCTTTGTCTTGTACTCTCACGTAAGTCATTGGATTCCTTCAAGAGTCGTTCTTCGAGGCGAGCAAACCGGCGATCGTAGTCTCGCATTTGTCCGCCAAATAAG
>JBKPQV010000058.1:0-7337 GCA_046734235.1 Acidobacteriota bacterium | reverse complement strand
CTGGAAGTGTTGGCTTACTTGCCTGGATGTTGACCGGCTTAACAGTTTTTGGTGTTAACGGTTTGCGAGGGGGATCAGGGGCGTTTAGGACAGCCATTACTTTTTGCACAACCTGGTATTTCCACACCGCTGCTCCCGCAGCGACGATTGCGATGAGGGCTAAAAGGCCGAGCAGGACGTTCTTTGAGACCAGGTGGCTAGCAAAATTCACTCCCGGATGGAACTTCTTTTCTTGAACGGGGTGAACGAGTTCCCAGATCTCCGGCGGCGGTTTGAGTGTCCGCGTAACCAACAAGCCATTCGCGCTTTCAAAGTTAGGCTCGTCAAACTCGTCAGGAAATTCTGATTCGACGCTTGTACGTGTTCTAGCTGGTGCCGACATGATCTCACTTCCTTCAAAATATGATCGTGATTCTGTCGCCGGGTTGAATTAAGGGATCCTGCGTTTTACCTGCCTCGATTTCTTTCAGACGGTAGCGCGTCACATTAAGAAAACCTTTTCCATCATCTCGCGCCAGCCGCACTTCTTTTGGTTCACCTTGCAACCCGCCTGCGGTAATAATTGCCTGGGTTAAGGTCAATCCTCGACGAAAGACTTTCTCTCCGGGCGCCTTAACTTCACCACTCACATAAAAGAATTGTTTAGGATTAGCCTGGAGTGTAATGACATCTCCAGGATGAATTAACAATGCGGTTTCGGCGGCCTGCGACAGATCAACCGTAAATGTCTCTTTGGTTTCGTTGCGAACAACCAGGGCTCGTTCAGCCTCGGGCAAAGGTTGGGCATCGGCAACGACAACCGAGAGGGGAATTGCTTCGCGGCGTAAACTTTTTGTGCCTGGTTCCTTTACGAAACCGCTGACGATGATTACGTGGCTTATATACTCCTGAATACCAACAGTCACTCGAGTGTTCGCAGTGATTGAGTTTGGCTTCAACGTATCCTCAAACCTGGTGGTGATTTCATCAGTCGTCAACCCAACGACCCGGAGTGGTTCTTTCAGACTTGGATGCTCTAGTAACCCAGCCGAATTAATCGTGTAAAACTGGTCGGTGGTTGATGCCGAACCCATATGGATTTCCAACACGTCCCCCACACCAACTCGATACACTTTCGTTAACGAACTTTCTGCTGATGCGACTGGTGTCGCGACTGGATGGAGCGAGTTCTTTGTGGGGCCAACAAACTTACTTGTATCGCCTCGATTAGTTTCGACGTGCAAACGAGTCTCATCAAGTAACTTGCGTGCTTCCTTATCTTTGGGATTTAGCTCGAGCGCGCGTTCCAGTGACTTAACTGCATTGTCCCAGTCGTTGAGATCCATATAAGCGCGGCCAAGGCTCCGGTAAGCATCGGAGTAGTCTGGTCTTAACTTGGTTGCTCGTCTGAAGAGTTCAGCCGCCTGGGAAAACAACCCGGCGTTACCATATTCAACCCCGGCTCGGTAAGCCCTTTTTGCCTCCGATTTAGCTTCAGACGATCCTACTGGCGGGAGAAGTTCTGAGGACTTTTCTGGTGCAGTAGTTAGTGTCCGAGGCCTGGTTTGTTCGCGCAGACTTTGCCCAACGGCCGGCACGGCGCCTAAGAGGGCTAAACCGCCGACGAAAAATAGCGCTCTCAAAATTGACGAGCTCGCGAGCATAACGACTTACCAAGTCGATTTGTTGTCCGGGGGAGAGAGGCGCAAGGCACAGCCCCGCGCATTAGACACGAACGTGGGCTCTGGATACGTGTGGGGAGTTTATAACACGTCTAGGTTTTCAATACTAGGTCACTTTAACGACCCGAAAAGTAGTGCGATTTCCAAATCCCCCACACGGCAGTGTGGGGATCGTTCAAGTCCTTTCTACAAAAACGCATCACCAGTAAGAGTTGCAAATCCCCCACACGGCAGTGTGGGGATCGTTCAAGTCTGTTCATTTGCATTTCAACTTAAGGGCTGACAATCGAGCGTGCCAATAAATAGAGAGGACTTGAACCATCCCCACACTGCCGTGTGGGGGATTTCGTTGCCGTCAGGAGCGCTCGTTTGTAGAGAGGACTTGAACCATCCCCACACTGCCGTGTGGGGATTGTGCTTTGGTGCAAAGCTATTCAATAACGTTCTTTAACAACTCTGGTGTGATGCACCGCATGCCCAAGCATGAAATAGCCTATCGCGCGCGTAGACATGGGATGAGTGACGATATTACACATTCGGCGACTTTGCTCGTCGGTTACGTGTTCAAACAGGAAACGTGTTGTAGTCCGAACCGCGGCCAACTCTGAGATCAGATCAGCCAAAGTCCGATCAGTGACATCGACATTGCGAGCGTACAGCTCTTCATCCATCCGGTACACCGGAGTTTCATCTCCGCGAGCTGCAGCCAATGCACGGTAAGCAAAGACCCTTTCGGTATCGATGATATGCATCAGCACTTCTTTGATGGTCCATTTACCTTCGGCATAACGATAGTCGTGTTTCTCAGGAGGGATGTTCTTGAAAAAATCGATCGTCTCTTTAGTGTTCAGGTCGAAGAGCACAGGGAAATCATTCCCAGGTGCCAGGTCAATATACTTTTGATAGCCAGGGTGATACTCATTTACTTCTGGTCGTTGCATGAATTAATTGTATCTCAAAAGCTTTGCACAAAAAGTCAGATACCACCTGCTTTAGTCCCGACGACTCGGGATGGAGTTTCAGTTTCGCACTAGGATACCGCTTCACAGGAACCGGATAGATACCACCTGCTTTAGCAGTGTGGAGTTTCAGTTTCGCGCTACATAGCCCGCTTTTCACCATGTCTTAGCGCAAAATTGAAACTCCACGCTGATAAAGCAGGTGGTGTCTGACTTTTTGTGCAACGCTGCATTTGAACGACTCTGAGATCCGTCTTACTCGACTTTACTAACATCTAAACTCGCAATCTTGTCGTCCTTAGTTAGCTTCATTCTACAAACCAGGGTTTGCCGTATATCGACAAGCTGATAGGTATAAACACGGAGATTACCTTCATCACTGCGTCCGATGAGTTCGCTCAAATGGATAACGGCTACTGGCAAAGTCAAAGATCGCAATACCTCCCCAAACCTTTGCGACGATGTCGGAAACAATTGTTCTTGAGCTTCTGCTGTAAAAGAATCTTTGTCTGGCTTGTCCTTGGTTAACTGCATCAGCACGCGATGCAACAAGTCATCTGCCTTCGGGTCCCGAGCGGCTAACGGTTTACCTTGATTCTTAAGGGCAAAGGCTGGATCGAAGATCGACATCAGTCCACGCGCTATTTTGAAATCGTTTGCTTCCCACGAATTGGCCAAAAAAATAATTGTCAACTTATCATCGAGGAACCGAATTATGTACGACTTAAATCCCTGCCATGCACCTCCATGAAATACGACCCGTCGATTGTGAATCGTGTCAGTAAACCAGCCAAAGCCGTAACCTTTGGTTAGTCCACTACTCAGCCTCGCTGGAGTCCACGCTTCTGATAGCGTTGCCGGCGTCAATACCGAATTGCCTTCAGCGGTCAAACCTGCATCCCATTTGGCCATATCCAGGATCGATACATAATACGAACCGTCAGCCGTAGAATTGGTTGAGGGCGACACCCATTCCTGATTTTTTAGTTCACCATTCACCAGCCTGTAACCCGCGGCGCGGTTGGGCACGATATCTTCCTCTGAAATCACTCGTGTTGTTGACATGCCGAAGGGCTTAAATATCTTTTCCTGTAAAAACTCACCGTATGACTTTCCAGTTAATTTTCCAACCAGGATTCCCAACGTTACGTAACCGACGTTGCTGTAGTCCCACTTTGTGCCGGTAGCAAAGTTCAGCGGGGCTTTTTTGAAAATCTCCAGGTATTGATCTTCCGTGTAGTCGCCGCGCAGGTTGATTTCGTCGGGGTAATCACCCAGACCAGAGGTATGGTTGAGTAGACTACGTATCGTGATGTCCTTCCAGGCTTCCGGTGTATTCGGCAAATACTTGCTGAGCTTATCGTCAAGCGCGATCTTTCCTTCCTGGACCAGAATCATGACGGCTGCTGCTGTGAATTGTTTGCCGATTGAGCCGGATTGAAAGATCGTTTGCGGTTTGACCGGGACATTTAATTCAACATTAGCGAGTCCATAGCTCTTGAGAAGCGAGATCTTTCCATTACGCAGCACTGCTAGAGAAATGCCCGGAATCTTGTAGCGGCGCATCTCACCTTCCAGATAACGATCAATTTCGATTTCTTTAGTGCGATCGGGGGTGGATGCGGAAGTAGTCGTTTGTGAGGCGCTAACTCCACTAGCAATAATGATTAAGAAAATGCTTAGTATTGAACGTGACGAGTTCACAATCACACAGGTTTGGCTTCTTGTCGCACAATAACAAGGAACCGTTCGCCGTCCTTTGTTACAACAAACCGATTCCGTCGTTCGCTGTCCTCAATATTCACATTGAAGAGAGGTGATGGAGGGCTCACCGTTAGAGTATTTCCATCCACCTCCAGCTCCACTGCGGTCAACGTCTTGTGGTCCAGGTAGTAAAGTACCCTCCCATCGCCGCGCCACATCGGTTGTGTGTTAGCACCTCCACTCGAAGCGATCCACTTCTGAGTTGACGCAGCTCCAGCACGATTAATTCGACGAATGAAAATCTCCGACTCGTTAGTTTCGAAGGAACGATAAGCAACCCAGTTTGCGTCCGGTGAAAAGCGCCCGCCATCTTCTCGAGTAGTTGCAGTTCGAAATGGAGAAACCTTGCGGTCGGCAAGAGCAAAAACAGAAAGATTAGGTTCTTTATTCTCTTGAGATCCGGTATTGAACATCAATAAGCGGCCATCGCGTGAAATGTCTTCAACGTTTGCGGTTTGGCTCGTTACATACAAGGGCTCAACCTCGCCCGAACCGTCTGCTCGCTTTCGGAAAATACTGCGAACACCATTTTTCTCAGCAGTAAAGATGATCCATTGACTGTCAGGGGTCCAAACGGGGTTCAGATCGTCTGACGGATCGGTGGTTAGGCGAGTTCCGTTTTCAGACCCGACCGGAAAGATCCAAATGTCTCGACTCTTCGCTTTTGTATCGTAGAGCGCGACAACAATTCGGTCTTCTGACGGTGATAACGCTAAGCCTGAATACTCTCCCGGTGGTCCAATAGTTCCAATCTGGCGACCTGATGTGTCAAACCAAACAAGTTGAGTTAATTTGGTTATAGCAATTGGCTTTTTGATTTCAGGTTGGGCAACGAGAGTCCCTCTGGATCGCCATGCATTTGCCGCAATCAACGCTCCAATCACGACCACCGCGATGATGATGAGCGCCGGGGCAAGGCCCCTACGCTTTAGCGGAACGACAGGCTTCGTCTGAACGGTAACAAGTGGATCACCTCCTGAAGTCGCGAGCGTGCGTGAGGCACTAAACTCCTTTAACGAAAAAGCAAGATCGCTAGCAGTCTGAAATCGTTTGTCGGGTTGTTTCTCAATACAGCGCTCAACAATTCTTTGCAGACTAGGTGGGACGTTAGTGGCAACGGTCGCTAGCGGTGCTGGATCCTTGATTAGTACTGCAGCCATTACATCGGCAGGTGTTTCCCCCTCAAACGGTCGCTTGCCCGAAAGCATTTCGTAGAGCATTGCACCCACGGAAAAGATGTCGGCGCGATGATCTACTTTCTGACCGCGTGCTTGCTCCGGCGACATATAGGACGCCGTTCCCATGACGACACCGGTCTGTGTGGTTAGTAGGTCCCCACGCGAGTCTGAGCCTGCTGCAGTTAACTTGGCGATACCGAAGTCCAGCACCTTCACTAGACCATCTTTGCGGACGACAATGTTTTCAGGTTTGATGTCGCGATGAATTACCCCGGCCTGGTGAGCCGCGTCGAGAGCACTGAGTACTTGAATGACAATTGCTATTGCTTCTTTAGGTTGAAGGTGACTCTCAGCGATCTGTTCCCGGAGTGTTTTACCTTCAACGAATTCGGTAACGATGTATTGCCGATCACTGACTTCACCAATCTCGAACAAGGTAACGATGTTTGGGTGACTGAGCGCCGAGGTGGTTTTGGCTTCTTGTTTGAACCGAGCAATCCGATCGGGATCAGCAGTGAACTCCTTCGCCAGGAGCTTGATTGCGACTTTACGATCGAGGCGACTATCAACAGCCAAAAATACTTCACCCATCCCACCATGGTTAATGATCGAAACGATCCTGTATGGACCAATCTCAGTTAGCGGGAACTCCTCTTGCACGAAGTCGTCTTCGGCCGCAATCGCTTTAGCCTCAAGTTGCAGTGCCGGTGTTTCAATGAATTTATCCGCCGCTCCGTCAAACTTTAAGAGGGAATCAACTTCATTTCGTAAATCATCGTCACCCGCACAGGCCTCTTCCAAAAACGCCGTGCGAACAGCCGGGTCACGCTCCAGGACGGCGTGATAAATATTCTCGACTTGTTCCCAGCGTTCTTTATTGATCATCTTTTCTTGCGACTTAATTGTCGTAGTAACCACGACTTGGCGAGACGCCAATCTCGTCTCACAGTTTCGGGCGAGACATTGAGCGCGGCTGCGGTTTCCTTCTCGGTTAAACCACCAAAGAACCGCAGTTCAACTACACGTGCTTTACGTTCATCAACCAGGCCGAGTTCATTCAAAGCTTCATCAAGGGCCAACACGTTCGGATCGGCGGCGTCAGTTACAGCAAAAGTTTCATTGAATGTGATTTGATGATTACCGCCTCCACGCTTGCGGTACTTTCGCTTGCGTGCAAAATCAACCAGTATCCGACGCATCAATTGAGCGGCTATACCGTAGAAGTGTGCACGACTTTGCCATTGCACATTGTGAGTGTCGATTAGTCGAACGTACGCTTCATTGATTAGCGCGGTCGTTTGGAGGGTATGCGTTGCGCGTTCACGTCTCATATAACTGCGTGCTAACCGTCGCAACTCTGTCTCTACCAACGGCACCAACCTGTCGAGTGCGTTTCTATCACCCTCATTCCAAGCCAATAACAACTGCGTAATTTCGTGCGACGCAACTGACATCACGAGCCGTCCAAATTTCTCGCAATTATAGCGAGCCTGTGGAGCTCTCACGAAAACTTTTTTTCATTCACGAAGAAATGTTTACCGCTTTTTTGGTCGATTCACGCCTTACGCACTGGCTAACGCGGAGGCGGAATCATGAGCAAGACAAAAAAGGTACGAATGTTCGTTCTTCTTGGCGTAATTTTTGTACATGCGGTGAAATTGGTCGCAGCACAAGACGAGCTTTATCACTTTCGTTCGGGTGTTCACTTGAGCAGTGAAAGACCATTGAGTAGTAAAGAAGCGGAGACACTTCTGACAGGCATAAGGATGTGGACC
>JBKPQV010000057.1:0-13007 GCA_046734235.1 Acidobacteriota bacterium | reverse complement strand
GTGACGAAAGCCGTTGGCGCGAGAAAAAGAAACCCCTAATTCTCTTAAGGAGCACGAAACTAGAATGAATACCAAACGCCAAGAAGGCTTTTCGTTAATCGAACTTTTGATCGTAGTTGCGATCATCGGCATCATCGCCGCTATCGCTATACCCAATCTCCTCGCTTCACGTCGCGCCGCAAACGAAGGCTCGGCTCAATCTTCACTCCGCACAATCCACAGTTCACAAGCCACGTACCAATCAACGACCGGTAACGGTGCCTATGCTCCTGACTTATCTACCCTCAATACTGACGGGTTGGTCGATAGCATTCTTGGCGCCGGCAGCACAACTGGCAAGAGTGGATATCTATTCGAGATGGTCGATGTTTCCGGTACTGGCGCGTCAGCTCAGTTCGGATGTACCGCTTTCCCAACAGCTACTTCGGGTGTTGGACAGACTGGCTCCCGTCAGTTCGGTATCACGGAAGTTGGCGTGATGTATGGCGCTGTAGTAGGCACTAAGCCAACTGACCGCACAGCTATCACAACTTCGCCGATGGCACCGCTTGGTCAGTAATTAGTTTTCTCAGTGTTTAGTCGAAGAGGATGGAGTTAACCTCCATCCTCTTTTTTTGCGGGCTGCAGACCGGACTGGACCAAAACCTGTCAAAGAAAAGTCATAGCAGTAACAGGATTCGTCACCAAAAAGAATCCAAGAGTAAGTCACCGATTCGAGCTCTAAATAATCAGTGCATTGATAAGCTGTTAATTCAAATTTTTTGGCACGGAACTTGATTAATACTGTTGATGAGAACTGGTTCGATGACAACCCCAATCCCTTTAACTGAACCAATTCTTGAGGAGCGTAAGACTAACATGACAAATAACTCCCAACGCGGCTTTTCGCTAATTGAACTTCTGATCGTCGTAGCCATAATCGGCATCATCGCAGCAATTGCGGTCCCAAACCTGCTCGCTTCGCGCCGGGCAGCAAATGAAGGATCGGCTCAATCGGCTATCCGCACCATCCACAGTGCACAGGTTGTTTACCAGGCAACAAAGGGCAATGGTGCCTTCGCTACAGACCTTGGAGCATTGCGAACGGAAACCCTGATCGATTCAGTACTCGGTAACGGAACCAAGAGCGGTTACGAGTTTGAGATAATCGAAGCAACTGGCACAACAGCAACCGCAGTGTTCGGTGTGTACGGGTCTCCCCACATTACCAGCGGCGTTGCGCAAACCGGCACTCGCATCTTTGCTACGACTGAAACCGGAATTATGCACGGCGAGCCGGATCTAACACTGATCCCAGCCACAAGAGCTGATATTAGCGCCTTCCCAGTTCTCGGAAACTGAACTCGCCGATTCACGTCAAACCAGGAGCTCCACGCATTCGAGCATGACCCACTGACAAGTCTGAGGCTTGAGCCTCTTATGAAAATCGACCCTTGTTTCTGATTGCATTTTGCTCGCGACCACTGCAGCCGTTGACACCAGCTTTCACTCCAAACATAGAAGGTACAAAATGTCAGCCTTAACTTCAGAACTCATTAACACCTCCGCCAAGGCCAACCAAAGAAAAAATTTGGATGTTGTTCGCGAGAACATTGAACTCACCGTGTTGATGCCATGTTTGAACGAGGCGGAAACACTGGCCACCTGCATTCAAAAAGCACAAGGTTACCTTCGTGAGAGCAATGTTATTGGTGAAGTACTCATTGCTGACAATGGAAGCACCGATGGCTCGCAAGAGATAGCTCTCAACTTAGGTGCGCGTGTAGTTGATGTAGAAGAAAAAGGCTATGGAAGCGCGTTGCTGGGCGGCATAAGAGCCGCTCGCGGCAAGTACGTAATCATGGCCGATGCTGACGACAGTTATGATTTTGTAAATCTCCAGCCGTTCGTGGATGAGCTTCGCAACGGCTCTGAGTTGGTTATGGGTAATCGGTTTCGGGGAGGGATAAAACCGAATGCAATGCCTCCACTCCATAAGTACCTCGGCAATCCTGTCTTGACTGGGATCGGCCGGTTACTATTCCGCAGCCCGAGCGGCGACTTTCATTGCGGATTACGCGGATTCAGTAGGGAATCGATTTTGAATCTAGATCTGCAAACTACCGGGATGGAGTTTGCAAGCGAAATGGTCGTTAAGGCAACGCTCAATAAACTGAAACTCGCGGAAGTTCCAACTACCCTCTCAAAAGATGGACGCAGTCGGCCGCCACATCTAAGAAGTTGGCGAGACGGTTGGCGCCACCTTCGGTTCCTGATGATCTTCAGCCCACGCTGGCTGTTTCTCTATCCGGGCGTTGTGTTGATGTGCCTGGGTTCCTTACTAGGACTTTGGTTGTTACCTGGACCACAACTCTTCGAAGGTGTATCGCTTGATGTGCACACACTTCTTTACGCTTCTTTAGCAATCGTCGTCGGCTTCCAATCGGTTATCTTCGCAGTCTTTACGAAGGTTTTTGCAATCAGCGAGGGATTGCTTCCGGAGGATCCGCGAGTTCTGAAGACTCTGAATGTCACAACCCTTGAAAAAGGTTTGATTGCAGGCGGCATACTCGTGTTAGCCGGCATTATGGGATCAATCTTCACCCTAAGCACTTGGGGTCTGCACTCGTTTGGTCCATTACAGCCTTCGGAAACCATGCGCACAATTATTCCCTCGATCACTGCCATTACCCTGGGAGTGCAAACTGTTTTTTCGAGCTTTTTCCTAAGCGTGCTGAGGCTAAAAAGAAAATGAGCGCTCGGGCCGAATTTGACTGTTATGCGGAACAGTACGACGAGGCTCTTGAACAGGGAATTTCGATCTCTGGGGAGAGTAAGGACTACTTCGCTCGCGGTCGCATCTCGTGGTTAGCGGAATTACTTGCCGAACGTAATGCCAAAATAAGATCTGTCCTCGACTTTGGCTGTGGCACAGGAACGGCTACTCCCTATCTTCTAGATCTGCTCCAGGTGGATTCCGTAACTGGAACGGACATTTCACCCGAGTCGATCAACGTCGCCGTAAGAAGTCATCTGGATGAGAGCCGAGCTCAGTTTCTCCAGCTTGATGAATTCCTTCCTAATGGACAAATCGATCTCGCATACTGTAATGGAGTTTTTCACCACATTCCTCTAAGCGAACGCAACGCCGCTGTTAATTGTGTTTACGAGTCGCTTCGACCAGGCGGCTTGTTTTCGTTTTGGGAAAACAATCCCTGGAATCCTGCAACTCTTTATGTAATGAGTCAGTGTCCATTCGATCAAGACGCACAAACTCTTACTCCTGGTGAAGCACGTCATTTACTAAAAAGCGGTGGATTTGAAATTCTCAGAACTGACTATATGTTTATCTTCCCCAGGCTGTTGAGGATGTTTCGCTTCATTGAGCCATACCTGGCCAGTATGCCGTTTGGAACACAGTATCAGGTTCTCTGCCGAAAACCCTGAAGTGGCTTTCAAATGCGTAGCACGCAGCAATTGGAGTTCCCAACCGTAAACTTCTCGCACAAACTCTCATGACGCCCCAAACCTCAAAAACACTTACCTTCGAAGATGATGCAATTGTGGAAGTCGGTGGAAGCTCTAAGAGACGCCTGTTTGGATTAAGTTCTTTTGTTCGGCCGACCTTCTTGGATATCCTGGGCAGAACCACTATTGTTGATCTCCTTCCACTCGCCTTTTTTGTCGTCATAGTGCGCCAATACTTTTGGCCATTATCGAGTCAACAGTTGGCCTGGACACTGTCCTTCCTTGTTGCGGGTTGCCTTTGGGTTTTTTACCTCAATGAGCGGGAAGAACAACCACATACCCGATCGAAATCGTTCTGGCTGATCGTCGCTGCCCCTTTGTTGTTTTCGTACTTAATGAGTGTTGCCCACCCTGATACCAGTTTTGACGTTCTGAATTATCACCTGGTAAATGCCGAGCGTGGCCTTCGAGGTTGGCCGTTTATCGCAGGCGATTTCTTTCCAACGATTCTCCAGGTAAACCCTGCACCAGATATGGTTAGTGCGCTTTTTCGGCGCGTTCTTGGATATCGCCTTGGCACCATAGTGAACTATCTGGCAATGCTCTGGATTGCCATGATCGTTGATAAGTTTTTACGTCCTTATCTTCGAAACAATTGGCTTCGAGCAGTTGCAGTCCTAACAGTAGTTTCTACTGAGATGCTCTTGTATCTTCAAAACTACTACCTCATAGATCTGTTTGCACTGCCACTACTCCTTGAAGCTACATACCTCACTATAAACTTCAGTGATCTCCGGAAAAAGAATTACGCCGTAGTTCAAATCGCCTGCTTTCTGGGTCTCAGCGTTGCTTTCAAGATTACAAATGTCGCCTTTGCCGGACCGATTTTTATCCTGTGTGCTGTAAACGTTTTTCGCAGCCGCAAGGAAATCAAAGCGGGATATTTTGTTGTCGCATCCTTACTATTGGTTGCGCCAGCATTGCCGTTCGCCTGGGTTATGTTCAGAGAAACTGGTAACCCAGCTTTCCCGCTCTTGAATGCGGTCTTCAAGTCACCTTACCTCGCGCCGCACAACTGGGAAGATGTATATCATGGCCCAAAGAAGTGGTGGGAGTACATTATTTGGCCTGTGCTTACCGTGATCTACCCTGAACGTCTCTCGGAGATGAGTGGTTTGATTACAGGTTACACGGGAAGAATTGCTGTCGCATTCGTGGTTTCGATTCTTGGATTACCTACACGTATTCTTGATAGTAAGCTTCGAACGGCTTTGCTTGTGTTGTTGACTGGATCCGTAATCTGGACTGTCACAACGGGTAACGGGCGTTACGGCTTGTATTTGGAGCTAATGGGAGGCATTGCCGCTATTTGTGTTTTGGTCTCGGTCGTCCAGTCGCAACTAAGCCAAAATATCCCAGGGACCAAAACCAAAGCAGTAACCGTGGCTTTCCTGTTCGGGGGGCTGCTCGTAACCCAATCAGCCATTGCCTACCATCATGTTTACCAGCAAATGTTCTTGCGAAACTCCAAAGAGTGTAACAGGAAATTAAGCCTGGTGGAGTCGATGCAACTTTCTATCGTCGAGTCTCGCAACCTACTCAACGATTACTCTGCGTCCAAGTATCTTACGGACGATCAACGGCAGAAATTGAATCAAGTAGATGTATGGGTCAACAGTTGTTACACGAGCAACGGCATTGAGATCATGTTGAAGCCCGACATACCCATGATTTCGGTCTCCGACTATATCGATACTTTTGACCTGCTCGAAACACCTGGTTCCCAACAGCGCCTGGCCCAAACGATCGACAGCTTGCGCGGGAAACGAATGTTCACATTAGTACCGAAAGGCGGCCTGCTTAATGCAACGAAGTTCACAAAACGGGCTGGACTAAAACTGGGTCCGTCAACACCATTTAACGTGCCTTATTTCTCTTACCGGAATCATGGAGAAAACACTCAATTGATCGAGTTGATTGCGCCAAATCAGGACACATCACAAACCAGTTCGCCGCACTAAACAGCAACGCTTTAAACACCCTCTTGCGTTACCTAGTAGAATGAGCCGTCGTCCAGTCGTAGATAGTTTTGCAGACTTAGAACCCACAGAAATACTAAGCAGCTATGGTGTTTCCGATATGACCCGGATAGCCGCGATCACTCTCAATGCCTTTCGTGAAGCTGTTCGTGATCGTGTGCTTTATAACCTGGTCCTATTTGTTCTCTTACTTACCGGAGCGGCGATCTTTATTGGTGAGCTCTCCGGAGGCCAGGAACGAAAAGTAATTGTGGACCTTGGCCTGAGCGCCATGCTCCTGTTTGGGGTCTTCATTTCTATCTTTGTCGGCGTTGGTCTTGTCTATAAGGAAATTGAACGCAGAACAATCTACGCAATCTTTTCTAAACCTGTCGGTCGAGGTGAATTCCTGGTTGGCAAGTATCTTGGTCTATGCCTGACTCTCCTTGTTAATGTCGTTGTGATGGCAATCGGAGTCTCGATTGCGCTGATATACGTCAATCATGGCTGGGATCCTTTGATCAAGACAATCTGGCCCGCTGTACTCCTGATCTACATGGAGTTAATGATACTTACTGCGGTGGCCCTTCTGTTTTCATCGTTTTCATCGCCAGCGGTAGCGGCCTTGTTAACTTTCTTCGTCTTCATCATTGGACATTTCAGTTCAGACTTGAAATCCCTCGCCACCTCGATGAAAAGCGCCGGTGCGCGCTGGTTATTCGAGGCGATCTATTATTTGCTTCCTAACCTGGCAAATTACAGCTTTATCACTCCCGCCGCGCATGGACGCGCCCCCGCACTAAATTTTCTTTTGGGCGCGGTTATTTACGCATTGATCTACATCACTATCATCCTCGCGGCAGCCACCTTGATATTTGGAAAGCGAAATTTCAAATGATTAAAAGCGATTTCCTTTCCAGTGACAGAGGCACTTCAGTCAGTCTGGTGCTGATCATAATTGTCTTTACTTTCCTGGCGGTGCTGTTAACTCAGAGCCTCGATACGACGCGACCTCCTCCGGATCCGAACGTCGTCGATGAAAATCTGTACGTAAACGGAAAGACTGCGAGAAGAATGAGTTTGGGCTTCAACGGTTTGATGGCCGACTGGTACTGGATGCGCTCGCTTCAGTATGTGGGTGGCAAGATTGTTAAGGTTCCAGATTCCGTCCCGATCGATAACTTGCAAGACCTTAACCTTAAGCTCCTTGCACCATTACTGGATGCGGCGACGACTCTGGATCCTGAATTTTATGATCCTTATGAATACGCAGCGGTCGTCCTGCCTTCTATCGATGTTGATGAGGCGATTCGGATAACTCAAAAAGGTATCGATGCAAATCCCAATTCGTGGCGCCTGTATCAACATCTCGGTTACATCTACTGGCAAAAGCATGAATACCAGACCGCTGCTGAAATCTACGGTCGCGGCGCAAAAATAGCCGGCGCCCCGCCATGGATGGAGGCCATGAAAGCAAAAATGGCGGTTGAAGGTGGTAGTCGCAATACAGCGCGAGAGATTTACGGCCGGATGTTTGAACAGGCAAAAGACGAGCGTGTGAAGGACATGGCCCGACGTCGTTTGCTCCAGGTTGATGCGTTAGATCAGATTGATGCGTTGCATAAGTTGTTGGCTACATATCAGCAACGTTCGGGTCATTGTCCTGCGAATTGGCAGGAACTCGCACCAATCTTTCGTGCGTTGGGCATACCAATCGATCAGTCTGGTGCGCCACAAGATCCGTCAGGCACACCATATCTTTTCGGGAATAAGAATTGTGAAGTGCAGCTTAATCCAAAGTCCGAGATTCCAATGAGGTAATAGGACCTATAGGACAAATAGGACCTCATTCGACCAACTTGATGCCATGCCGATCGTCGAGATCAACAACCTAACTAAAGACTATGAAATTGGTTTTCTGCGTAAGCGCAAAGTGCGCGCGCTGGACGGTCTAACGCTTTCAGTCGAACCCAATCAGATCTTCGGTTTCCTGGGTGCTAATGGCGCGGGGAAAACGACAACGCTCAAACTGCTGATGCGCTTAATCTTTCCAACTGGTGGCAGCGCACGAATATTGGGATACGACATCAGCAACGTAAGTATGCATCAGCAGATCGGCTACGTACCTGAGAATCCCTACTTCTACGATTATCTGACTGCTCGTGAATTCCTTGAGTATTGCGGACAAATCTTCGACCTACCTTCAACTGAACGTAAGAAGCGGGCAGCCTCTCTTCTTTCACGTGTACATTTGGACGAAAAGCGCTGGGACACGCAACTGCGCAAATTCTCTAAAGGGATGTTACAGCGTGTCGGCCTCGCACAATCACTGATAAACGATCCCGAAATAGTTTTCCTTGATGAGCCTATGAGCGGATTGGATCCGGTTGGTCGCCGTCAAGTGCGAGATCTGATCGCTTCGCTTCGAGACGAAGGCAAGACGGTCTTTATGTGCTCACATATACTTTCGGATATTGAAGTGTTATGCGATCAGGTGGCGATCCTAAAACGAGGAAAGCTCGCGCAGGTTGGCTATCTTGATGAGTTACGACAGAAGACCTCTGATCCAAATCGGATGGAGATCCTGGCGACGGGAACTGATGTCGATACCTTGAAAACTTATTTATCGACGAGCGACATCACGCCTTCACCTCGAGGATTGCGAATCGAAATTAATAACGAAAGCGAAATCGAAACGGTGCTGGCAGGGCTGAGACAAGCAGGCGGCAAGTTGGTGTCGGTGCAGCCAGTGAAGCAATCGTTGGAGGAACTCTTTCTTGATGATCCAACGAGTTAGAAACAGCCTCCTGGAACTCCCAACATTCTCAATGAATCGAACCACTCGTTAGCAACTGCATCAAAGCCCAGGGCGGTCGTCAGAGCCACAATGATCATTAACGCGATGGCAATTTTACGGATGGAATTTCGGCCTATCATAATCGTCACTGCTTGAACTTAAAGCCGGTAACTTCCATCTTGATGTTAGCCCGATCGTCCGTCTTAGTCATTCCTTCCAGCCTTATTACGACCTTCATAGTTTTGTTCGGTGCTAATTCCTCCTGACGTGTCGGGATTACCGCCACAGTGCGCTCCTTAACGGATTTGCCCTGATGGTCCACAACAGCAGCTCTCACTTCCAGGCCGTTTATGGTCTTTCCCGAAACGTTGCGGACAATAGTTTGCAAATTCATGACTATGTCACCTAAGGGGCGCGGTGCTTCGTCCGCTTCCGGGTCATCGAGCTTTATATTTGGAATGTTCTGCGCCCATTCAGGAGATCCCGGTCGAATCGCTCCCTCTAGCTTCGGGTCAACACCGGGAGGAACGCGCGTAGACTGCATTAGGATGTAGAAGAATCCAGCAATTACTATCGCAGCCCCAACGGCTACGATGATAATCATCGTCCTGCGCGACTCAGCAGGCGCTTCCTGCCGCCGTTCATATGTAGCCATGCGTCGAATTGTAGATACGGAAAAATCGTTTGGCAATGTCCACCTCTTAGGTCTTTGGACTTGGGTCTTAGGTCTTAGGTCTTAGGTCTTGGTCTTGGCTCTCCGGTCGAGGCACTTGGTTGGATGAGGTCGGTAGCACCTCGCGGTAGCGGTGGGTCCTACAGATACGAGCTCTGAGATCTGGGGAGGACCTACCGCTACCGCGACGTGGTACCGACCTCATCCAACCGAGTTCCCGTCCCAGGACAAAGTCCTGAGGCCAAAGGCGCAAGATCATAGACCTGAGTCTTAGACGCGAGTGCTATCAACCTGTTCCCGACTTTAGTGGGCCGAGAGCAACTTTGTGATAAGTTTTTCCAACTCAACGAAGTCGATTGGCTTGGTGACGTAACCATTGCAGCCGGCGACCAGCGCCTCTTTTTCGAAATCCGCAGTGTCGTGGGCCGAAACAGCAATGATTGGTGTTTCATGGAATGCGGGAAGTTGTCGAATCAGTCTGGTTGCCGCGAGGCCGTCGATCACAGGAAGACTTAAATCCATGAGTATGAGTGCCGGCAGTTCCTTTTCAGCGATCTTTACCGCTTCCTCGCCGTTTCGAGCCTCGACCACCCGATAACCTTCCATCTCAAGCAGGCGACGCATCATGAAGCGATTGTCTTCTGTATCTTCAACTAATAGCAGGGTCACGTTGTCTTCGCTGTACATTTCTTACTCTACTTGAAGGTCTGAATTTTTCCTTAGGATAGGCTTTTTAGGCCGCCAAGTTGTTGATTTTACTGTATCACTAGAATACGCCGAGCTTTTTTGCTAACATCCCGCACTGAAATACAACACATCGAAACGAGCGTAAAGGTTCTAATTCATACACTCGTTTCCGGTGACTTCGGGATCCCCAACCCGACGGTGGCCCCCAGGAATAAAGAGAGATAAGCCCCTATGAAGCCTTTATCGACGAGGACAGCCGACGGAAGTACGCTTCAAGAACTCGGCAGAGCATCGATTCAAATCGTGCACGACCTCAAGAACCAATTGAACGGTCTCAAACTCTATGCCACCTTCCTGCGACGCCGGATTGAGAAGAGTGAGCGACCAGAAGATGAGATGCAAACGATCAGTAAGTTAATAGCCGGATTGGACAGGGCCGCCAACGACCTCTCAACAATTGTCGACTATGGCCGAGAAATTGATTTGAAGAAGCAAAGTGCCACTGACATTAAGAAAGTGATGCGGTCGGTTTGTTCGCAATTGAGCGAGTCGTCTCTTGTTTGTGAGGCTGACGCGGAGCCACTGGTAGGTGAGTTCGATCCAACTAAACTGACTGACGCACTCAATTGGATCTCGGCCGGTGCCCTCAAGTACAGAAGAAATGGTGAGGAAGACTCGCCAGTTACGGTCGTAGTAAAGCGAAACGAGGAACAGAGCGATACCGCCTTGATTGAATGGCAAGGCTTGAGCCCGATCGATCACGATCCATTTCGGTCTTTTGTGGGCACCGATGAAATTCGTATGTCCCTCGCGGCGAAAATCATCGAAGCACACGGCGGTAGGGCCCAGCACGAAGGTAACAATCTTCTGGTAGTGTTACCCGTTTCATGATGGTTGATCGGCGGTAGCTATAAAGAGAAAGAGTTCGCAATAAAACTATGGGCCCTCAAAGTGCTGTGACTTCCAGGGAGGAGAAAAAGGTGGAGAATAAAGACGTTCGGATTCTGGTAGTAGATGACGAGCCTATGATGGCCGACTCATTGCGACAAAATTTCGCAGAGGAGGGCTATTCAGTCGATATCGCAGCTACGGGTGCAGCCGCAATCGAACTTTTCGATCAAGGCGGTCACCATTTAGCAATTTGCGACCTGCAATTGCCCGATATGGATGGCCTTGAAGTCATGCGTCACATGAAAGACGCTCGACCCACAACTGAAGTGATAGTTGTCACTGGCTACGGAACCGTCCAAAAAGCTGTCGAAGCTACGAAGGCTGGAGCGTTTTACTTTGTCGAAAAGCCATTCGACTTTGAGGAATTGCAACCGTTAGTAGAAAAGGCGCTGGAGCGGCGTGAATTGGTTGCCGAAACTACCAATATGAGGCGGCAACTTTCTACTCGCGCTGAATATTTCAATATCATCGGTGCGTCCAAACCGATGCAGACGATTTATGAGACGATCGAATCCGTCGCTAAATCAGATGCAAATGTTTTGATCGTTGGTGAATCCGGAACTGGCAAGGAGTTGATTGCCAATGCAATACATTACAACTCACTCCGGTCCAAGAAGCCGTTTATCAAGGTGAACTGCGCAGCGCTGCCGAAGGAATTGATCGAGTCGGAATTGTTTGGACATACAAAGGGTGCTTTTACCGGCGCTCATGCCGACAAGGAGGGCTTGGTCCAACATGCCGCTGGTGGCTCACTGATGCTGGACGAAATCGCTGAAATGCCAATTGAGCTACAGCCAAAACTCCTACGAGTTTTGCAGGAACGAAGCTACCGTAAGATCGGATCAGAAAAAACTTACGCAGTTGATTTCCGTTTGATTTGTTCCACGAATCGCCCTCCCGCAGACGCGATTCGCGATGGCCTTTTGCGTGACGACCTCTTTTATAGAATCTCGACTATCACAATTCACGTCCCACCCTTACGCGAACGTAACGAAGATATCCAGTTACTGACAGAACACTTTCTTCAGATGTACGCCCAGAAATATGAGCGGCCTATCAACGGCGTCTCGCAAGCGGCGTATCAACGTCTCTTTGGTCACTCCTGGCCGGGAAATGTGCGTGAACTCCAAAACGTGATTGAGCGAGCCGTGTTGCTGGCCAAGGAATCCAAGATCGAGCCAATCGATCTACCATTCGACAATGGCACGTTTCCAGAGGGCTCATCTCCCAGCGTCGACTGGGACATCCCACCTAACATGACCCTCGAAGATATTGAACGCCTCGTAATCGAGCGCACGCTTCAACGAACTGGTGGAAACAAACAAGCTGCTGCAAATTTGTTGGGGATATATCGTCCTCGTCTGTATAGCAAAATCCGCAAGTACAATATCGATGTCTCCGCTCGCGCCTCGGCGTAGATGATCGATGCTCTAGACCTTTCGACAAGAGTGGCTCGGCATGAGAGGGCCACTTCTTTCGTAAAACCTTAACTGAGGATTTCCATCTCCTCTGAATGAAAGCGCTCCCCACCACTCGATTGCGAAGCATTGATGCGCTGCGCGGAATCGCTGCCCTGGGAGTGGTTTTTTATCACGCCATCGAACAGGGCGAAAAAGTAGTTCCCCGCGGGTTTCTCGGATATCCCATTCGAGCACTGCAGTTCGTCAGTTCATTCGGCTACATCGGTGTATTTCTCTTCTTCGTGATTTCAGGCTTCTGTATACATCTGCAGTGGGCGCGAGCGCGAGCAAATGATCAAGAACCTCAGATCAACTTCGGCGCCTTCTGGAAAAGACGAATTCGTAGACTTTATCCGCCGTACATCATCACTCTCGCACTTTTCATCTTCCTCTCAGCAACTGCGGTCGGAATAAACGTCACACACCTTTTCATTTACGACGTGGCCCTCCATCTGCTGATGCTTCATAACCTCGATCCAAAAACGTGCTATAGCATCAATGGCGTGTTCTGGACTCTGGCTATCGAAGAGCAACTATACCTGGCTTACTTCCTGTTGCTTTTTCTTCGCCGCCGGTGGGGTTGGGGCCTTACCCTGATCGTCTGTCTTTTGGCGCGTGTGGGTTGGATGGTCTTTAGTCATGTCGTTTGGTTAAAGAGCGGGGTCGGCGTCCCTGTGCCGGAAGCAGCAGCATCTCATTGGTTCACCTGGGCCCTCGGAGCTATTGGTGTGGAAGCTTGGCTCGGGATAATCAAACTCCCGAAGTGGACGAACAGTTTGAAATTGTCTGCGATATTAATCGTGGCGGCCTCGGCTCTTTCTCATTTTCTTCCGTCAATACCAAAGGAACGAATCTGGCACGATTTCAGTTGGTTTCTTATCCACCCCATCTGGGGCCTGGGCTTTTTCATTGTTGTCAATCGCACCGTTCTAGCTGAGGATGCATGGATTCGGAATCTGAGACTACCTTCGTTG
>JBKPQV010000056.1:0-3641 GCA_046734235.1 Acidobacteriota bacterium | reverse complement strand
GGATCAGGTTCCGACGCGATGGCGGCCAAGGCTACGGCCCGCCTCAGTGAAGATGGAACTGAGTACATTCTGAATGGCGAAAAGATGTGGATCACAAACGGCGGTTTCGCCGACATCTTTATCGTATTTGCGAAAGTTGATGGCGACAAATTCAGTGCCTTTATTGTTGAGCGACAACCTGGCCTGACTTCCGGGGCTGAAGAACACAAGATGGGGATCAAAGGTTCAAGCACGACGGCGCTGGTGCTTTCGGACGTGCGCACACCAGTTGAAAATCTTCTTGGTGAAATCGGCAAAGGTCACAAGATCGCTTTCAATGTATTAAACATCGGACGGTTTAAACTTGGGGCAATGTGTATCGGCGGAATGAAGTTGATGGTCCACGAGTCGGTGCGTTATGCAAACGAGCGACACCAGTTTGGTAAATCCATTTCTTCATTTGGCGCTATTAAAGCGAAATTGGCAGAACAGGCGATTCGTACGTGGGTTGGCGAGTCGATGATCTACCGGACGCTGGGAATGATTGAGGCCGGCATCGGAGCCGTTGATGCGAAGGATATGGATGCACGTCTGCGGGCGATTGAAGAGTATGCAGCCGAATGCTCGATTATTAAGGTAGCGTTGTCGGAATACTGTGACTTCGTGGTAGATGAGATGGTCCAGATTTATGGTGGCTATGGTTATTCGGCTGATTATCCCGCCGAGCGCGCTTATCGCGACTCGAGAATCAATCGCATCTTTGAGGGCACAAACGAAATCAACCGCATGCTGATTCCAGGGCGTTTGATGAAGAGCGCTCTGAGTGGACGGCTCGCGCTACTTCCCGCTGCGCAGGCACTAATGGATGAAGTTCTTTCCCCCCAACTTGGGGGTTTAGATGATGATGACACCGTGCTCGCGCCGGAGCAGAAGTTAGCCCAGAACGCCAAGAAGGTCGCGTTGATGACATTGGGAACTGCGGCACAGAAGTACATGATGAAGCTCGGCGATCAGCAGGAGATCTTGATGGGCATCGCTGATGTCATCATGGACACGTATGCGATGGAAACTGCAATCCTCCGGGCACGTAAGCTTGTTGCGAGCCAGGGCGAGGAAGCCGCTGAACGTTATCTCGATATGACTCGAGTGTTCTGCAACGACGCAGTTGGCCGTATTGAAGCACGCGCTAAGAGCACTTTGGCGGGAATGTCGGAAGGAGATGAGTTGCGGACGTTGCTCGCTGCCTTGAGGAGATTCACAAAGCTACAGCCAATGAACACCATTGCGGCGCGCCAAAGAATTGCGGATGAAATGATCGCCGCTAATAAGTGGTGTTACTAATAGATCTCAGATCTCAAATTTAAGATCTCAGATTGTTGGTAGCATAATTTAGAAATCCATTTTCTCACGATGGAGGTAATCCTCACTTGAAATATAAACAGTTCGAAGAACTCCCGGTGTGGAAGGACGCGATAGAGTTAGCCGTACGTATATTCAAACTGACTTCAGAGCCTGAATTTCGTCGTGAGTTTACTCTTAAGGATCAGCTTGAAAGAGCAGGTGTTTCGATATCTAACAACATTGCCGAAGGGTTTGAGCGAGGTACCACGAAAGAAACGCTGACTTTCCTTTACATATCGCGAGGATCTTCAGGCGAAGTCCGCTCTCTGACTTATTTGCTTGAGCGAGTGTCGAAATTCACACGGTTGATCCCGGACGTGCTGGACATACGTATTAGAGCGACGAGTATTTCTCGCCAGCTTTATCGATGGTGCTCTTCTCTTCAAGTCAGTGAGTACAAAGGTCATCGTTACAAAACAGATCAAGAATCTGAGATCTGAGATCTTAAATCTGAGATCTTTACTACCATGCGCATTATCCCCATAAGTCTTCCCACCCCGTTCTACGTTGGTCCAGTCAACGTTTACCTCATCGCCGAGGATCCGATCACGATCATTGACACGGGACCGAAGACGAAAGAGGCCGTTACTGCCTTGCGCGAGGGGCTTCGCAATTTGGGTTTTCGAGTCTCAGACATACGGCGCATCGTTCTTACGCATGCTCACGAAGATCATTGCGGCCTCGCACGTTCAATACGCGATGAAGCAAAAAATGCTGAAGTTCTAGTTCACGAATGGGAGACTGGTCATCGGCATAGCCGGCTCGAGTATGAAGAACACCGCGTCCTCTTAGTTCGCGCGGGCGTGCCTGACGCGGACATTCGCAGTTTACGAAGAATGTATGAAGGCGTGCGTCAATACGCCGATTCCTTTGAAGATCATGAGCATGGTCCACTTTGGGACAATGCAGAGATTGAATTTGAGTCAGGTTCACTTCGCATCGTGCACACGCCAGGACACACACCTGGTTCATGTTCCTTTGTTCGCGAAGCTGACCGCACGATAATCGCCGGGGATTGTGTGCTAAAGCGAATTACTCCGAACCCCGTTCTATCACCAGATCCTTTAGATCCGAAAAAACGTTTTCCTTCCCTCGCAGAATATCTCGTCAGCCTGGCTCGTCTGCGCACCTTTGCTCCTACTATGGTGTACGGTGGGCATGGCGAACCGGTGCAAGACTACGACGAGCTTTTCAACCGCTATATCAGAGCGATCCAGGACCGCCAGGCCAACGTCATCAGGTTAGTTGGGAAGGATGGTGCGACCGCCTGGGACGTCGCCCAAAAAATGTTTCCCGGGACTGACGATGTGCACAGGTTTCTCGCAGTGTCCGAAGCAGTTGCCCACCTCGATCTGGCTTATACTGAAGGAAAGCTCGCTCTCGAACTCAGCGGCCTGACGGAAGTCTATAAGCCGAACTGACCCTCAATCCGAAGCGATCTCAGATCTCAAATCCCAGATCTCACAGCAATAAGGAATCCCACGGTCACTTGTGAGATTTGAAATTTGCGATCTGAGATCTTGCTTCGGGTATGTAGTCACCGAAAAATTTGGATGAAAGATTCAAAATCACCGATCGAGCGTCATTTCAAAAATCCTCGTCCAAACTTTTTTGGAACCAGCGTCCGCTCCCGTGCGTGTAAGCGCAAAACTCTTCCGGAGGAATTCGTTTATGAAAACTAAGCACGTACTTAGTCTCCTTGTTGCTCTAATTCTGGGTACTGGCATCGCAATCGCCCAGCAGAATCCTGCGCCGCCAGCGGACGTCAATGACGACGGTGCAGATGTCTTTACGTTTGTAGTCGGTGGTGGCTATTTGGGGGTGTATGCAGAAGACATAAGCAAAGAGAACATGAGTCGCTACGGGCTTAGCCAGGTTCGTGGCGTCGCGATCACCAGAGTTGTCAAAGACAGCCCTGCGGAAAAAGCCGGCTTACGAGTCAATGACGTCATCCTTCGTATCGACGGGGAATCGGTTACAAGCGTTAGGAAGCTCAATAGAGTCGTTTCGGAAATTGCTCCAGACCAGACAGTGCGGATTTCGATTAGCCGCGCTGGTGCTGAACAGGAGTTCAGCGCAATTATGGGTCGGCGCGAAGGAAATAAGGCTTTTCAAGGCTTGTTGAAAGGAGGCGACCTGGGCAATCTAGGTAATCTCGGTAACTTGGGCCACTGGGAATGGGAAGGCCCGCAGTTTAAGAACGATGGTGCTCCCTGGACGTTTGCCTTCAACGGTAGTCGACGCATTGGCATAAATACGAC
>JBKPQV010000055.1:0-3738 GCA_046734235.1 Acidobacteriota bacterium | reverse complement strand
GCATTTGCGTAAGCGAAATTTGTATTGCCGGCTGCGGTAGTAAATCCATTTGTTGTGCTGGTTCCAAAATCGAGTTGTCCGGACCACGTTCCACCTGGCGCTTCTTCGTTAAATAGCCGCTCCATGTAGACGCCAAACTTGAAACTGTGATCGCCTCGGGTATAGGAAAGGTTATCTGAAAGTGAGGGCCGAATATGATCTTCACCCACCTCACCCCACCGATTGAGCCAGTTGATGTTCGCAGGATTACCGGCAACGCTACTCCAACCCGTCGCGATTGGAACGAGGTTCATAGTATTGTTTGAGGGAAACAGTTGCGGCGCTGTGTAATTGAGCGCGTCTCTTCTCAAGCCTTCGGCAAAACCAGTGGTCGGAATAAAACCTTCTGTATCGGTTCTCCAGCCAACATTGAATTCATTAACAACCGAGGAGTTGAAAACGTGAACCCAGTTCACAGACATGCCATCGTCGGTGTAGAGATAGTGAGAACGAATACCCCAGCGATCGACACCATTTGCACCATTGGGCCAACCTGACGTCGCAGTTCCTTCGTTATCGGATGTCCACCATTGCGCTTTGTAGTAAACGCTATCGTTGTTTGAAGGCTTTACGTCAAAACGAATGAGATAGCTGTGCTTGGGAACATCAACACTACGCTGAAAAACGTAGCGGCCAGGATTACTTGCGATTGGTGAATTTGGAAGCGGGAAATAGTTGAGCAGAGCCTGAGTGCTTGGGTTAAAACGAGTTGACGGAATGATATTGCCTGGAAACTGCACACCCGTTGTCGGATCCAGAACTACGGGAACAGCACCACTCGAGTTTCTCGACTGAGAGAAATTCCCTATTCGCTCCAAGGCTGTAGGAACGGTCACGAAGACCGGATCGGTTGGAGTAATCGTGTGCGGTTTTTCCAGGTTAAAGAAAAAGAACGCCTTCCCCTTAAGCAATGCTGGTCCGCCTTCGCCAAAACGCGGCAGTGGCAGGGGACCGCCAAAATTGAATCCCCAATAATTGAACCGATAGACTGCGCGTTTCAGACCAGCCTTGTTGTTGAAAAAATTCGCGGCATTTAGAGCCTCGTTACGAAGGAAGTAGTAGGCCGTGCCGGCATAATCCTTGCCGCCACCTTTAGTGACGATGTTGATCATGGCCCCACCGTTGTTGCCATATTCAGCTCCGTAATTGTCTCGCAAGACTTTTACTTCACCGATTGCATCAAGACTGGTGGTCATACTCAGTAAGTTGCTGCCGCTTGGTTCACTCGCGTTCAATCCATCAACGGTTGCAACTGTCGAACGTGAGCGCTGACCGGAAAAGTTAGGCAACGTGGTGCCAAACCCGTTTCCAACAGCCTCGACATCGGGAATATTCGATGTGCCGGGAAGGAGACGAAGCAACGAAGTCACATCGCGACCTTTGGTTGAGATAAGAGAGAGTTGATCCGAAGTCAGTCGAGCGGTGAGGTCACTGGTTTCTCTTTCCACAAGAGTACCCTCAGTCGTTACGCTGACGGTCTCACTCACCTGGCCCGTTTGTAATTTGATATCACCCAGGGCGAGATTCTCATTCGCACTCAGAATCACACCTTTTTGTTCAAGGGTTTGGAATCCCTGTTTCTCAACTTTTAGCGAGTAAGCACCCGGTTGGAGAGCGGCAAAAGTAAACCTCCCTTCATCGTTGGTTGGACTAGTTCTTGCCTGGCCGGTTTTATCACTAATAATCGTGACAGTTGCGCCGGGGATGTAGCCACCTGTCGCATCTGCAATAGCACCTGAGATCGAGCCAGTAATAGTTTGCGCGCTGATGTAGGTGCTAGCGCTGATTAAAATTAGCAACGCAAAAACGATTTCCAGCCTCTGATGCTTCAAACTAAACATGGGACTCCTCCTTCAATTTTTGACAAGTGCTTCAGGCTGTTCTTCACCAAAGAGGTTAGAGCTAAATTG
This sequence comes from Acidobacteriota bacterium, assembly GCA_046734235.1. GTDB lineage: Bacteria > Acidobacteriota > Blastocatellia > Pyrinomonadales > Pyrinomonadaceae > PSRF01. The sequence continues at coordinate 1,789 of JBKPQV010000055.1, read as the reverse complement.
TCTGTAGTTAAGACAATTTGAAAGAATCCATTTTCAACAAATCTGACTGACCTTGAATTGTCCTGTTTTAAGTGTCGAAGCTGATTGTTCCGCTACTCGCGGCATGAGACGTTCGACGCGCCTCGGAGAATACTGTTACTCAGACTTCACCTGTCGTTCTTGTTGTTGCTCTTCTTCCAGGGCAAAAGCTCTCTGCGCTCTAACTATGTGCTCGCGCATTGCTTCTCGAGCTTCATCGTGATTGTGTGAACGAATTGCCCGATAGATTCGACGATGCATTTCGAGCGCTTCATTGAAATCGTGTGCGCGTTCGATTGTGTCGCGCCGGCGCTCATAAAGAATTGCTGAAACCATTTCAACGAGCGTAGCCAGCGTGGGATTCCCAGACGCTGAGGCCACGGCACGATGAAAGGCGATGTCGTGAACTAAAAATTGTTGTGGGTCTTTGAGTGCCGCAAACATTTCGGCAATCTCCTCAGCCATCGTGGCGAGTTGATCACCGGTAGCACGTTCGGCAGCAAGTCCGGCTGCACCCACTTCCAAAACCGAGCGTGTTTCAAACATGTGGTCGAAGCTAAAGCCGTGGAGCTCGGCCAGAAGTCTCAAAGGCTCACTATCTAATGCCGGTGGGCCATCAACAATGAAAGTCCCGGAGCCCTGCCGCGACTGCAACACACCCATTGAAATCAAAGAACCGAGTCCCGCCCGGAGTGACGGCCTGCTGATGCCTAATTGCTTTGCCAATTCGCGCTCAGGCGGGAGCCGATCGCCTGGTTTCAAATCGTCTTGTTTGATTAGTTGATAGACCTTTGCAACCACTTGTTCGGTGTTCTGTGCTGAACGAACCGGTTGAATGATTTGCAAATGAGTCGCTCGCGAATTGGTCATAACAATTTAACCTGCGGCGCGGAACTTATAGTACCAATCACAACACCTCGTCAAGAGAATTTTTACCGGTAACGGTTAAATAAAACTCGGTAACGGAGCTGAAGGACTTATGAGTAGTCGCAGGCAAAAGTAGCGATTGATAGCCCGCTGGTTGGCTGAATTGCTCAAACCAATTTTGTGGAGGTAAAAGGAGGTTGTTTTAGTGGATGGGGAACAGTACACCGATTACGCCGATTTGTGCGGATAGGACCTATAAGACCGATGGGACCTATTTTTTATTGGTCCTAAGGTCTTATAGGTCCTATTTCCCAAAACGGCGTAATCGGTGGACTACTTCGTTACCCAGAAACTCCTACTACTCCCCTTCAACGACTTGTTCATGAACTTTTCACTCATGATAAGAAATGCACCAAGTCCGTGGAGATCATTGGTGAGGCGTTTGCGGCCAAAATAGTAGGCAAGATCCGCCACGTTCGTACCTTCACATATATCAATGAGGTTCGGCATACCGTTGTCTCCCATTGAGATCTTTGTGAGCACACCTGCATAACCCTTCTTAGCAACGCTCGCATACGACTTGTCAACGTAACCGCGGTCGACTGCTCGCGAAATCGTGTAGGTGTACATGCTTGAACTCGACGTCTCCAACCAGTTTTTCGGGTCTTGTCCCTTGTCGACGATCTGATACCAAAGGCCAGTTGTCTTATCTTGATAGTTGGACCAGGCTTTCACTAGTTGGTTTAGCTGCGCGATCAATTTGGGCCGTGCCGGGTGATCCTTTGGCAGGAGTTCGAGTATTTCGATCAACGTCATTCCAAACCAACCCATTGCGCGACACCAGATCTCGGGAGAATGCCCCGTTTCTTTGTCGGCCCAGGTCGCCTGCCGACTTTCGTCATAG
>JBKPQV010000054.1:0-5473 GCA_046734235.1 Acidobacteriota bacterium | reverse complement strand
TGAATATGACGCCAACAAGGACGTCACACAGATCACTCTAAATCCAATAATACTTGCCAGCCGAAAACTGGAAGAGTTACGACTCGGTGCGGTCACTGGTTACCCGGGCAAAGTCAAATCGAAACCAAAAGAAGTTGCACTGGTCTTTCTGTCATTATCCAAAACCGACGAGAGCAGGTACGAGTTGGCTCGGAAACTGGTCGTTGTGGCGGATGAGCGGAAATTTGATTGGGGAGAAACGCAACGAGAGAAGCAGGCCCAAAACGGGCTGTTCATGGAAACGATGACGGCCACCATTCCGGTAGATGACTTTATCTTCGTAAGTAACGCTAAGCAGGTAAAGATAAAGCTCGGCCTGACAGCGGTTGAGTTAACTACAGCTCAAATAAGCGCGCTTCGAGTTATGGCAAGTTACATGGAATGACTTGGAGTGCGATCCCGACGCCTAGAACGCGTCGCTTAGTTACGGCGTTACTCTCGATCTGGTGAGCACTGATTTTGAAGTCTCGATGTAACATAGCGGTGCCAGGCCACCGCACTCCAAGGAGGTTGCGTACAAAATAACTTTCAGAACACTCACGGCCAGTACCGGCCAACAGCGATTCGTGCTCCAGTTGAGTCGAGATTGACGGGACCGGTAACAACAATCTTTCCATCAGCAGGTTGAACACTAACAGCTTGTAAATCGCCGCCATAAGTGGTTACGTCGAATGCGACTACCCCGTTTCCTAATAAGCCGAATGTAGAGTCTCCACTTCCGTCAGTGTTGATTCTGATGAGCACCAGGTGAAGCACCCGACGATCTATTCCGCTGCTGTAAGCACTTCCTGTGATCAAAATCTTGCCGTCAGACTGAAAGGTCAAATCGTTAATAGTGTCAAGACCGCCGTAAACGTCCACGACTTGCGGGCCGCCAGAGAAGCTTCCGTCAACTCCGCCATTCTGTGTGTATCGCACCAAAGCCGAATCTCCAACGTAGTTGCCGCAGGGGCTATTTATGTTTATGGCGCCAGTTGCAACAATTCGATTGGTTGAGTCAATTTTCAAGCTCCTGAGTTGGTCCTCCAGGCCCGAGAACGTAGTCTTTACGATGCCATCAGTTCCAAAGCTGGTATCTGTCGACCCATTTGGCCTGAGCCTCATCAACGTCCATTCTGAAGGATCACTGGACGACACCTTTGATAATCCACCGACAACTATTCTTTCCTCACCCGTATCGGCGGGAACCCGCTGAATCGCAATACTTCGCCCACTGCTGGAACCGTTTCGAGCACCGCTGGCGTTTATCGCCAGCTTGCCACCTGAGCCAAAGGTAGAATCCAGCGAGCCATTCGTATTAAGGCGTGCTATGGCGAACTGGTTGTTTCCTCTTCCGAAGAGAACCAATTTTCCATCCGACTGTCCTGCAATGTCATCAGCCCGAGCGACATACTTCGTGGTACCAAAATAGATCCTGACAATTCCTCCTGTTCCGAAACTAGAATCCAATGTGCCGTCAGTGTTGTAACGAACCGCAGCCATATCGCTAATGTTGGCGGACCCCGAAATGACAATCTTTCCGTCAGCTTGAAGAAGAACCGCGTCCGCCCAGTCACTATTGGTTGATAGAGCCGTTATCGCATAGCCCAATCGCATCGGAGAATTGAACGGATCCGGATCACCAAACGAGGTATCAGGACTTCCGTCGGAGTTAAATCGAAGCACTGCAAAGTCCCAGCCTGTTGAGGGTGACTGAACCTGCGCAGCCACAACAATCTTTCCGTCTGGTTGGAGAGTCACATCAACCGGTGTACCTTTTAGAGTTGTATACACGAAGCCGCTGCCACCAAGCGTCAGATCCAAACATCCGGGCGATTCTGAGTAGCATTTCGTGTCGCTTATAGGCGCCAGCTGCATAGGCGGGCAAGCCGCATTGCCACCCTTTGCCGTGACGCTGAACAACTCAGTTCCTTTTCCACCGCGGCCATCGGAGTTGGTAACTTGGATATCAAAGTTAGAGATCACCGCGGTATCTGCGACAGTTAAATTTGCAGTGAGTTCGGTGCTGCTAACGAAGTTTGTGGAGTTGACTGTGACGCCTCCCGGATCAGTGGTCCCAGTAACAAACCATTTTGCTTTCGCTCCGTTCTTGAAGCCCTTGCCCGTGACCTTTACGTTTAGGTTGATCGTGCCCTGTTCTGCAGCTGCCGGATCGGCAGCGGTGACTTGAACCTGGCCCTGAGCGCTGGCAAAACGCGAGCTGTTTATGACGCAGAACGTTAGTGCGACGCCGAACATCGACAAAGTCAACGCGAGTCTCAATTTGGGGGTGAATCGAGCGGTCATGAGCTTACTCCTTGGGTGGATCTGCAGGTGAATTTCTGGGCTTCACCGGGAAACTCAATATGAGCGGGACTTAGTTTCCCGCTAGAAAGCTGGGCTGAAGAGTCTGTCAATCCCTTACACGGACAGCGAAAGTTTTTTTCCGTGAGATTTTTGCCCCAACGATCCGAAACCCCTTGGAGTGCGATGGCCTGGCATCGCTTTGTTACAGCGTGACTCAACCAACACGAACTCTTGGGCGTTTGTGGCTGGAATGACCCAGATCACCGCAACCAGGGAGAAAAGTGCGAATAGAGCAATAAATATGGGAGAAATGCGACGTCTGGGCGTCATTTTGAACTCCTTCGGGTGTCACCAGTCCGTGGGGTGAGATAGCTTTCGTAGCTTTACACGGACGCGGTTTGAATCTTTCCGGAAAAACTCCAGTCCCTATATTTTGACCCGGTCGGCATTTCTTGTGGTTCTGGGCGGATATGATTTAGATTATTAGTACCCCATTCCTCGCCGCACCCAACCAAGACAGGAGATTTCCGAGATGATTCGTGAAATATTCGATTCGGTCGTACTGCTGATCCCCGTGTTTATCCTGCTAATGTTGACTTTTGGCGCCGGCTTCGCAATCGGTCGAATTAGCAGAAGGGAACAATGAACTTAGTTCTGATTCTCTGCGTCTCTGCGAACTCTGCGCCTCTGCGTTAAGAAGGTCTTAGCAGGCGTAAACATTTTCAACGCAGAGACGCAGAGTTCGCAGAGACGCAGAGAAGAAATCAGTTTTGCAAGTGGCTCTTAGCTTTTCGGGCACTTACCGCATCTGGCCCACCATTACGAACGCGGCCCAGTAATACGGATGGCGATATGGACCACGGAGGCGCAACTGTCGCTGCGCTAATGTAAGCGCTCTGGCTTTGTCTGTTTGGCGAAGTTGGCGATAGAAGTTGTCCATAAAGGAAACTGCCGATCGATCGTTGAGCTCCCAGAGACTCGCCAGAACTGATGGTGTGCCTGTCGAAAGGAAGGCACGAGTTAGACCAACAAGATCATCTCCCGGTGGCACGTCGGAGAAGTAACCACTGCCAACTGCTGTATCGCACGCACTCAGCGTCACGAGTTTTGCTTTTAATCGTAAGTCCATGATCTCGTGTACTTCCAGGCGACCGTCGTCTGATGCATCGGCCTCCAGCTGCAAACCTGAAAGCAATGGATTCATCTTGTTGAAATAGCCATGCGTCGCGAGATGAATCAGGTCGAACCCATTTGCCAGCTTCTTGAAACTACTTTCCGTTGCGCGGGTTCCGGTCAACAAAGTGCTTCGCCGGGGAAAGTAACTCGAGACGCTTTCCGATTCCATGCGTGTGAATTGCAAACGAGTACTCGCCGGAGCCATTGCGAGAAGGGAATCAGTTGTAGGTACATTTGTGACTTGCGAACCTTTTGGTCCAAAGCCCGCTTTGGGAGGCCAATGCTCAGCGGATGATTCGGAGTTAAGGACCAGAGCTGCGGCAGCCGGCAAGTAGGCGATTACATACTTATCGATCAGTAGTCCGTACTTATTACCAAGAACACCGAATGGGATGTAATGAAGGATCGCATGAGGAACGATGTAAATTCGTGTTGTATCTTTTAACCAACCTGCCGATTCGATTGGCGCGATCAAGGTGTCGTAGAGTCCGGCAGCCGGCAACTTCCACTCGGCAGTCTGCTTGCGAAGCATCAAATCGCGAAGTGTCTCCACTCTGCTTTTCAAATCTTCGACGTGCACTGGAACCGATTTGGCTTTAATGCCTGCCGCGGTGATAACGAACACATTAACTTCGTCTTCACCCAACACGTAGCCAACCAGAGCTGTCCCGATTGGCAACTTCTTGCTGATTTCCGCACCGGTCGGGACTGACAGACTTCTTACGGACGCATACGAAGGCTCCGAACTCGCAATGTCGTCGAGGAATCTTTCATATTCGCTCTCCGCAACGCTCAACTCTTTCGAGTAAAGATCGACAAACGCGCGCTTTCGTTCTGGACCAGGCTTCGCACTCTCGAGTTCGAGTTTCCTCTGTAAATCGCGCACGCGGCTTCTGAGCATCTCTTCTTTTTCACGTTGTGTTTGATTCCGAATGGGAGGTTGCCCACGACTGATCATGTCTAAATAACTGCGTGCGCGCAGTCTTTCCGCGGCCACAAAAGCTTCTTCAACGCGACCCAGCTTGAGCAACAGTTGAACCAAAGCTACGTAAACCTGGTACTTGTCTTCAATGTAGCCCGCGCGGTAGCGCTCTTCACGTAATTCGCCACGCACTGTCTCAATCGTCTTCACTGCACCCTGAAATGCAGTCAACGCTTCAGTGTCGCGACTGAGACTCTGCAACGCCTGGCCGCGTCCAAAATCGAACCGCCAACTCAACTCCGGATTCGCAATATCGCGAGCGATCGCCGCACCTTCGTTGAATGTGTTCAATGCATCTTGCGAACGTTCGCCTGCACGGAAGACTTCAGCAAGTGCATAGAGGGCATCTGCTTCAACCGGTTTGGCTTGATTTGTTTTGGCGATGTCGATTGCTTGCCTGGCTTGTTGTTCAGCTTCGGTGAATTTCCGCTGACTGCGATAAGTATGAGTAAGTTGAACCTTTGCGACTGCTGCATTGCCTTTGTCGTTTGCATCGTTTGCCCTGGTGAGAGCTTGTGAATAGAGCGCAGCCGCTTCCGAAAATCTTTTTTGCCTGAACTGAAGATCGCCGAGTGAGATCAGGTTTATAGTGACTCCTCGAGGATGTTTGATCTGTTCAGAAACATCTATGGCCCGCCGAAAGTCTCGTTCCGCTGAGGCAACGTCACCGAGGCGAACTTCGAGATTGCCAAGGTCGCCGAGTCCTTCGACCAGGTTCTGTTTGTATTCGGCATCCCCAGTTGTTTCGTAAACCTTAATCGCCTCGTTGTACTGCTGGAGTGCTTCGTTGTAGCGACCTAATTGAAGTAAGGCGCTTGCTTTTGCTTTACGACTGTCGGCTTCGTCTTTGACAGAGCCGGCGCCGTGTGAAAGCGAAATCGCACGATCGAGGGTTTGAATTGCTTCCTGACTGCGGCCGAGACCGGTTAGGGCGAGTCCGATGTTTTGCAGGTCGAGTGCGATGGAAGGCTTTATGTCTAACTTTTGATC
>JBKPQV010000053.1:0-8241 GCA_046734235.1 Acidobacteriota bacterium | reverse complement strand
ATCGTTACGGAGAACGCAAGGCGCGTATGAAAGCGCGAATGAAGTTTCTTATTGAATCGATGGGGTGGGAAAACTTTCAGATTGCGTTGGAGGATGAGCGGAAGAGTGTCGGACCAGTTGTTGGGGTGAAAATAGACACCTTGAATAATCTGCCTGTGGATTCGTCGCGGAGAGGCCAAAACGGAGGGCCACCTTTACAGGTGTTTCCAGAGGAATTTGTGAGTTGGGCGCGAGATTCAGTGATTGAGCACAAGTACCCCGAGTTTCGTGGGGCGCATGTACAGATAAAGCTTGGTGATTTGACTTCCGACCGCGCGCGACAGCTGGCACAGGTTGCACGCGGGTTTTCATTTAGTCAGTTGCGGATTTCCATCGATCAAAACATCTATTTGCCGTGGGTAAAACACGAGGCGCTATTTGATCTTTACATTGCTCTCAAGGAGATCTCGTTAACCGGTCAGGGTGTGGGAACGGTTGCTGATGTCACCACTTGTCCGGGATCTGATACCTGCAGGTTGGGAATTGCGTCCGCGAAAGGTTTGGGAAGCGAGCTTGCTGATGGGTTTCAAACCGGCGAGTTGCGAAAGTATCAAGATCTCGCCCGGTCTCTGAAGATCAAGGTGTCCGGTTGTCCAAATGGTTGTGCCCAACATTCGATAGCGAACATTGGTTTTTATGCAGCTGCTATGACGCATGATGATCGGACTGTGCCTGCGCATTTTGTGACAGTTGGTGGCGCAGCAACTCCTGAAGGTGCTCAATTCGGAATGTTGCTCGGAAAGTTTCCAGCAAAGAATTGTCTAAACGTTACGAATGCGCTGCTTTCATTTTATGAAAGATCAAAGTTTGGGGGCGAATCGTTCAATGAGTTTGTCAATCGCATTGGTGTCGAGCAATTGAGAGGTGTGATTGATCCTTTACGACAAGTACCGTTTTTTGCAGAGGATCCAGCGTTTTATGAAGACTACGGGCATGAGCACGAGAAGTTTGCGGTGCGAAAAGGTGTGAAGGGGGAGTGTGCCGGGTCAACTATAGCTGAGACGGTGCCAAGCATTGAGACAGCGAAGGTGCTTTTGGCCCAAGCGGAAGCTCTTATCTATCACAAAGCGTACGAGCAGGCATCTCTGGTTGCCTATCAGTCGGCTGCGGCGGCCGCGAGGGTTCAGCTTTATCGAAGACTCGTGGATCCATTTACTGCGGACGAGGCGTTGTGGGAGTTTGAGAACCTGTTTGTACTGTCAGGCGAGACACAAGGTGAGTGGCAACACTTAGCCGGGAAGTTCGAAAAGCTGAAGTGGGATAGAACGGAATCAGGAGCAAGAACAATTTTGGATGAGGCTCGACGGTTTGCCGTGTATTGCGCCGATGAAGAAGCGGACGTGGCAAGTAACAGGTCAGCTGCGTGATTGGATGATGCAAAGAGTGCAGGGAACGATGAGTTATCAGGAAAGTGAAACTGGAATCTTAGTTGTGGGTCACGGCAGTCGTCGGGAGGAGGCTAATGATGATCTGCGAGAAGTGGCTCGCCTGATTGCTGAGCGAGGCAGTTTTGATCTAGTTGAAGCGGCCTTTCTGGAAATTGAACAGCCGGATGTTGCGGCTGGGTTCAAGCGATTAATAGAACGTGGCGCGCGCAATATCACAGTCCATCCCTACTTCCTCTCACCGGGTCGTCATACACGCGGAGATCTGCCGCGTCAGGTAGACGATGTGGCGGCAGCCTTCCCGGGCGTAACGTACCAAATTACCGAACCGCTTTGCGCGCATCCATTGGTAATCGAAGCGTCTCTTGAACGTATACGAGAAACAAGTCCACTCGTTCCTGGAGCACAGACTTCCGCGGTTAGCCATCCCGCCAACCGACCGAGTTGGGCCCGGGCAGGTGATGGCGTTTCAGCCTCGGGTGGCAGAGGGATTGTCCATTTAGTTGGAGCTGGACCAGGCGCACCGGAATTGCTCACTCTACGCGGTCGCGATCTGCTAGCACGTTGTGATGTGGTTATCTACGACTATCTGGTAGATCCGGATCTGCTGCGATTGGTTCCGAGGCAAGCTGAGCGAATCTACGCCGGCAAGATTGGTGGCGGTAAGAGCACTCCGCAAAGTGAGATTAATCAACTATTGGTCCAACACGCGAGGCAAGGGAAACGCGTGGTCCGTCTCAAGGGAGGCGATCCATTTCTTTTTGGCCGAGGTGGCGAAGAGGCTGAAGCGCTCAGCACAGCTGGAATTCCTTTTGAAATCGTTCCCGGCGTGAGTTCGGCGTTCGCCGTGCCTGCATATGCTGGGATTCCGGTGACGCATCGTGGAGCGGCTTCTTCAATAGCGATTGTTTCGGGTGCGACGGCGAACCAGGGCTCGCTTGATCTCGAATCCCTTAGGAAGTTGGCGTGGGCCGATACGCTGGTGATTCTGATGGGAGTCGCTCATTTAAGTGAGATAGCTGAATGCTTGATTTCATCCGGGCGAGATGCGGCTACTCCGGTTGCAGTTATTCGTTGGGGGACATACGAAGCGCAGCAAACGGTGGTTGGCAATTTACATTCGATCGCGAAACAGGCTGGGGCTGCCCGATTGCGGTCACCGGCAGTGATTGTAGTTGGCGAGGCGGTCGGTTTGCGTGAACAGTTGCAGTGGTTTGAAAAAGAAGCCAGACAGAATGTTGATTGGGAAGAAACCTTTGCCGAGGTTCATAACCGGCTTGGATGATGTCGGTGCGGGAAGCGCAGGTGAGTCGAAGAAGTAGAACCGGAGGGAAGAATGGGCAGTGCTACTTTAGCGATTGATCAACATACAACTGACGAAGAGTTGCGTGAAATTTCAGCGGAGTTCGAAACACTGCAGCCGCAGGATGTACTGCGTTGGGCATGGTCAGAATTTGGAGACGAGGTGGCCCTGGCGACTGGCTTTGGCGCTGAAGGTTGCGTGCTTATTCATATGTTGTCGCAAATTGATCGCAAGGCGAGAATTTTTTATATCGATACAGATCTGTTGTTTCCGGAAACTTACGCGCTACGTGATCAGTTTGTGGCGCGTTACGGCGTTAGGTTTGAGCGGAGGTCCACAGATCTATCACTCGCGGCGCAGAGTGAAGACTTTGGCGAGAAATTGTGGGAGCGACAGCCAGATCAATGCTGCAAGCTTCGTAAGGTTGATCCGCTGCTAGAGATGCTTACTGATCTGAGGGCCTGGGTGACAGCAATTCGTCGCGACCAGACGCCCGCGCGCGCAACCGCAGGAATTGTGGAGTGCGATCAAAAATTCGGACTCATAAAGATCAATCCTCTCGCCAGTTGGTCGTCGATTGATGTTTGGCGCTACATCGCCAGGAATGATGTTCCTTATAACCACCTTCACAATTCAGGTTACTCGTCTATTGGTTGTACGCCCTGTACGACCCGTGTTCAACCGGGTGAGGACCCGCGAGCCGGTCGTTGGCGTGGCGCCGAAAAGACAGAGTGTGGTCTTCATCAGTAAACGTTTTCATCCCGAAATTCTTCAATGGAGAAATACATGAAACTAATTAACCCCCATGGGGGAACGCTGGTAAATCGTCTGTTGATCGAGCCGGAGCGTTCGAAATGGATAACGTTCGCTGGTCGGCTGCCGAAGATTGAATTGAACGCTCGGGTGGTGTCGGATCTCGAACTGATTGCTACAGGTGCTTTTTCACCACTCGAAGGTTTTCTCGGTGAAGCGGATTACAACTCAGTCGTAACCAAGATGCATTTAGCGAATGGTGTTGCCTGGTCCATTCCGATTACGTTGCCAGTCTCGAGTGAGAAAGCGGGTGAAATCCAAGTCGGTAGTGATGTTGCTCTTTACCATCAGGAGCAACTGCTCGCAGTTTTACACGTGTCGGACAAGTTTACATACGACAAGAAACGTGAAGCCGAGTTGGTCTATCGCACCGCAGACCCCGCCCACCCCGGAGTGCATGTGCTTTATGAGCAAGAGGACTGGTTAGTAGGTGGTCAAATCAGCGTAGTCAACCGGATTAAGGATGCAGCCTTTCCCGAATATCGCAGAGACCCGGTAAAGACGCGTGAACTTTTTCAGGAGCGGGGTTGGAAGAGAGTAGTGGCATTCCAAACCCGCAATCCGGTTCACCGTGCGCATGAATACATTCAAAAATGTGCACTCGAGATTGCAGACGGATTGTTGTTGCACCCGCTAGTAGGAGAGACGAAGTCTGATGATCTTCCCGCGGCTGTTCGCATTCGCTCTTACGAAGCAATCCTGAGCCACTATTACCCTGCGGCTCGAACGATCTTGTCGGTACTGCCGGCTGCCATGCGATATGCCGGTCCGCGTGAGGCAATCTTTCATGCTTTGGTACGAAAGAACTATGGTTGCTCGCATTTCATTGTGGGCCGAGATCACGCAGGCGTTGGGAATTATTACGGTACCTATGATGCGCACCACATCTTCGATGAGTTCGAACCGGAAGAGCTGGGGATTACACCTCTGTTTTTTGATCACACATTCTATTGCCGGGCGTGTGGCGCGATGGCCTCAAGTAAGACGTGCCCGCATAAGAGTCAGCAGCATGTGACGCTTTCGGGTACTCGCGTACGTGAGCTGCTGGGAGCTGGTCAATTGCCGCCGGTTGAGTTCACGCGACCCGAGGTGGCAAGGGTGTTAATCGACGCTCAGCGCGGCCAACAGTAAGGCGATCTGGCACGAGAGTAATGGCGGGTTAAAGGCTCTACGAAATGATCACTATATAAGGACACAGTCAACTAATGCATAAAGGATTCGTGTTGTGGTTTACGGGACTATCAGGTGCGGGAAAGACGACCTTGTCATCTCGTTTGGCAGAAGATCTCAAAGCCAGAGGTCTACGAGTCGAGATATTAGACGGTGATGAAGTGCGGAATAATCTTTCCAAGGGATTGGGATTTTCGAAAGAGGATCGAGATACGAACATTCGGCGGATTGGATACGTCAGCCGCCTTCTCGCGCGCAACCACGTAGCCGTGATAGCGGCGGCGATTTCGCCTTACCGGGACGTGCGGGATGAAGTGCGCCGCGCAGTTTCAGCTAATGGTGCAGCGTTCATCGAGGTCTTTGCGAAGTGCAGTATTAATGTATTGGCTGAGCGAGATGTGAAGGGGCTGTACAAGAAGGCGCTTGCGGGCGAGATAAAAGGATTTACCGGTGTCTCTGATCCCTACGAAGCGCCCTTTCATCCGGAAGTCGTGGTGGAAACTGATCGTGAGTCCATTGAAGTTAGTGCGGCGAAGATCTTGAAAGCGCTTGAGGATCGTGAACTGCTGCCGCAGAAGTTGATTATGTCAGGCCACTCATCAAGTCAAGATCCTGAGAACGCAGATAAGTTGGTCTCAAGATTCCAGCAGGCGATACATTCATAACCCGGTGGCCTCTTGATGTGCGTCGATTCCAATGCTTTGTAAGACCGGCCTAGTTGCGGTTGAAAAGTAACATAGCGCATTCGAACTGAGCGCGGCTGACGAATGGATACTCACCGTATTGTCTCACTCTTTGGAGAGCCACAGTCTCACGTTGGCTACCTCTGACGATAGTTCCATTGATGATGCGCGAGCGCAGCGCACCAGTGAACTCCAATTGCTCGTCGCCGAACTCAGCTCGGAAGCGCAATGTTTTGGTTTCTGGATCGAACAATACATCATAGAGTCGAGAGGTCGGCGAGTCCGCATCCAATAAAGGAGTCGAAAGCTCTCCAAAAATGCCCGCTTCATCCCGGTAAAGCCCAAGTCCATACGTACGATTCTTATCCCGAAACTCACCAAGGAACTGCGGCAAGGGATTGTCTGTAGGATACGACGAAAGCATTTCAGAGTTATGAACCCAGGGTTGTGTGTCACCTTCTTTTGCTCGGACGCATTGAGGCTGAGTGGATTTCGAAATTGCGGTTAAGCTTCGCGTTTGATTGTAAATTGGATTTGGTGACTCGTCAGCGGGTTGTTTTGAGGCCATTTTTTCCGGAGAAAAGTGCCAACAAAGGTGCAGGCTCACACCAAGAATAAACATCGACAGCGCAACGATAAAGCAATGGACGTATCTCCTAAATCGCATGAGATTTAAGAAGATTGTGCCAGAACGTCCGTTCTGAATCCCACGAGGTTTCAACGGTTACTTGCCCGTGGACTTCCACACGAGAGAGCGGTCAACAACCTCCAGCCGGCAGGAATAGATTTTGCGGCCTGGGACGAATCACTTTGTTTAGAGGTTGTGCTTCATTCTTCGCCCGTGAGTTTGAGGCCCATTCCCTGGCCAGGCGCAAACTGACTTTCAAAAACGCGTGGGCAGCAGGGGAGAGGGGTTCACCACTTCGTTGGACAATTCGCAGCTCGCGTTTGTGACTCACTCCCTCTACGGCAATCATTGCCAACTCGCCTCTTCGCTCTTCATCGTGAACGCAGATCGAAGGAACAAATCCGACGCCCACCCCCTGGGCTACCATGCGTTTGATTGTTTCGATGCTTACATTCGAGACGGAAGGATCGAACTTAGCACCCACTCGTCGAAACGCCTGTGTTACTTCTTCGTACAATGATGACTTGCGACCTTCGGAAATCAGTACCTCGTCCACCAGATCAGTCTCAATGCTGACTTGGGGTAATTTGGTTAGCCTATGACCGGGCTTTGTAATCAATACGATCTCATCGCGAGCGACGAGATGCTTTGTTAATGAAGGTTCGCCTGAGGAGAGAGCAATAAGTGCTAGATCTAAATGACCATCTTTAAGGGAAGCAATGATGGTTTCCGAGTTATCGCAGTTTGCTTCGATCTTGATACCCGGGTGTTGTACCTGGAATGCATGGGTAAGCTTTGGTAGGAGATAAAGACTGGTGCTCTCGTTCGCTCCGATTCTGACGATACCAGTTTTGCACTTGGCCAAATCCAGTAACCCGGATATCGCCTCTTCTTTTAGGTGCAAAATCCGGGTGGCGTATGAATAGAGCAGTGCGCCGGCGGAGGTTAGTTGGTAGTTTTTCTTGTCCGATTTATTGAACAGAGGTGAACCTATCTCCTCTTCCAGTTTTTTTAAGGCAATGCTCACCGCTGGGCCAGTTCGAAAAACCCGTTCCGATGCCCGTCGCATACTACCTTCTTCAACCATCGCTGCGAACATTTCGAGTTGTTGAAATTCCATGATGACCTCTGATGATGTGTGACGAAAAACCAAAAGGTCGTCATCGTTTGTATTTCGATGACGACCTTCAGCAAAAAGAGCTGACTTGTTAACTCGTCATCATCCGTCTCTTGTACACACGCATACGGACACAATGGCCGTAGTTGTGTGTACGTCTGCGCAACAAGTGTTAGTGATTGCGGTTGAATGATTCAAATTGGAAGAATTAGATTTCATGTGATTCTTTGTTTATTTTACGAGTAACAAGATTAGTGGTATTTACCAAGATTTTCAAGGAAATTTTGTATTAATTGAGCTCTACATGCTCAAGACTGTCAAGTCGGGTTATCTACTCAGTGTGAAGGCGCGTTGTTTAGAAGTCACGAGCTCTATCTCTTCAGAGTGCTTCCAATAGAGAGCAATTCCAACTTGCCTGCGGTTTTTCCTCAAATCAAAACCAAGGGACGGAATCTCTGCGTCTTTCTTACGTCCTTATTAAAACTCGAGCTTGGCAGCCCGACGATGAGAGTGGTTCGAATGTGAGGGCTGATGTAACTCTCTTGATGAAAGATTGGTTTTGAAGAACCAGTCTATCTTGCACATGCCATTACGCCACCGGGGAGGCAATGAGGTGCAACGTGGCCCGAACCGACTGGAGGGCTAGATGTCAGCTGGTCGAAACCTCAGAACGCTAAGACGTCGCCTTAAGCTAACCTTGCGTAAGGTCGAGCAGGCCACAATTAGTATTGCCAACGTCAAGAATGACAGGCGCTTTGTCGTTTCTGATGGTTGGCTGGCTCGACTTGAAAAAGGTGTAGCTGATCCGACCATCTACAAACTATTTAGCTTAAGCGTTATCTATAACTTCCCGCTAACCAGATTATTGAAACTCTACGGCATTGACTTGGATGATACAGACAAATTCAAGGCGCTTGTCCATCAGGGAGAAACACAACTGCTTGGGTTGGGGATAGTAGATGATACCCTCCCTGAAGTTTTGGACCAAGCGAGGGATACGAACGTATCGCTTGAGACGGCCGGAATTAGATTGGATGTTCCTTTGGGGGAGAGAGATGATCGCACCCTGAGCTCAATTTCATATGGTTACATCGGTCTTAGAG
>JBKPQV010000052.1:0-3154 GCA_046734235.1 Acidobacteriota bacterium | reverse complement strand
GCATTATGCGTCCTGAAAGGGCGACCCGGTTGCAGTTTGCAAACTGAACCTCCGATTCATCAATCAAAGAGTCTCTCACGCTGCGATTGATCGGGACTTCAGTTTGCTCGCGTCCTTTCAGGACGCATAGGTAACCGCCGCTTCTACCCAGGGTTCCGCTTCGCTCCACCCCGGGCTTTACGCTTAGGCCGCTCCGCGGCAAAGACTTTTGCAAGACGCTAAAGCATCTAGGACACAAAATCAGCAATCACCTCGAGCGTCATTTGTGTTAGCATCTGTGCCCCTCAATAAGCTTTTTTAACCAGTTCCACAAAAACCGAAGATCCTTAGGAGGAATCAGATCATTTCTAGCCTACTTCCTCGTCGCGAATTTCTAATAGGGATGGGTGCGCTAGCCTCCATTTCTGCGCTCCCAGTGAACGATTTGTTTGCCTTTGCACCCAAAAGCTCGCTGCGTTTTGGTTATGCCGCTATCACCTGGGACGGCAATGACGTAAAGGCTATTGAGGACATTTCCGCGCTCGGCTTTCCCGCGATTCAACTGCGAAGCAACATCTTGAAAGACTTTGGGAGCCGTCCTGAGGCTTTGCGCGATTTGCTCGCGAAACACAAGTTGGAAATGGTTGCATTTTCCAGTGGCGGGGTAGGCATTGCTCCGAATACAGAAAACACAGAAATCGAGAAGCATTTGAACAATGCAAAGTTTGTCAAAGCAGTCGGTGGTCGCTATTTGCAGGTCACTGACTCGGCCAGACCAAAAGATCGACAGCCGACAGCTGCGGACTTCAAGCAACTTGGCAAAGTAATTACCGAAATTGGCAAACGTGCCGCTGATATTGGAATTCCGGTTGGTTATCACAATCACATGGCGAGTCTTGGTGAAGCACCTGAAGAAGTAGATCGAATAATGGATGCCGCGGATCCCCGTTACATAAAACTCGAACTGGATATAGCGCACTATTTGCAAGGCGGTGGCGATCCTGCAAAGGCAATTGAAAAGTATCGAGATCGTCTTTTGTTCCTGCATATCAAAGACGTCGAAAACCTTCCAAGTGCTGATTCGCGTGGACGTGCTTATCGATTTGTAGAACTAGGTGCAGGAAGAGTTGATTTGCCTGGGGTCTTTGCGGCGTTGAAGAAGATCAAGTTCTCTGGGTGGGCCGTGATTGAACTCGATAGCGTGCCCGACAAATCCAAAACGCCGCTTGAGTATGCGCAGATTAGCAAGAAATATCTCGAAGAAAAACTGGGACTGAAGGTTTGAATGTTGGAGGACGGATATGTCAGATACAAAGAACTCAAGAAGAGACTTCATGAAGGGCGCAACGTTGGGAACTGCTGGCGTAATTATCGGTTCACGAGCCGCAAGCTATGCCCAGATTTTGGGCGCTAATGATCGAGTGCGCGTCGGAATAGTAGGGTATTCAGACCGGTGCCGGCAGGCATTAATCCCAGCGTTCCTGCTACATGCAAAAGAATTGAACTTCGAACTTACGGCTGTATCAGATATTTGGAATCGGCGTCGTGAGGAAGGGGCGGCTGCAGTAAGCAAGTTAGTGGGCCATGAGGTCGCTAAAGCGCGGAATAACGAAGAGCTCTATGATCGAAAGGATGTCGATGCTGTTCTTATTGCAACCGCAGACTTTCAGCATGCGTTACATGGTGTCGAAGCCGTACGTGCTGGTAGAGATGCGTACATTGAGAAGCCACTCGCGAATACGATGGAAGATGCGCATGCGATTTTGAAGGCAGTGGAAGAGAGTAAGAGAATTGTACAGATTGGTAGTCAGCGTCGCAGTGGCAGTAATTACATTCGCGCAAATGATTTCATTAAGTCGGGAAAATTCGGCGACATCGTAATGGTTGAAATGACGTGGAATGTAAATCAACCGGGACGTTGGCGCAGACCACAACTCGTGAAAGAAATACGCAAAGAGGATACTGACTGGGATCGCTTCCTGCTGAATCGACGCGAACGTGGCGTCAAAGCGCAGTGGGATCCACGCAAGTACGTTGAGTTTCGTCTCTTCTGGCCTTATTCGTCAGGCATTCCTTGTCAGTGGATGTCGCACCAAATCGATACCGTTCACTGGTTCTCAGGATTATCGCGTCCCCGCAGCGTGGTAGCTAATGGAGGGATTTACCAGTGGCATGATGGTCGCCAAAACTTCGATACGTTGACAGCAGTCTTTGATTACGGCCCGTTGAACGATTTGTCAAAGGGTTTCCAGGTCGTCTATTCGTCTCGATTCAGCAACTCTGCTGGAGGGGTCAAAGAGTATTACTACTCCAACTCGGGCATGCTCAACCTGGATACCAACAAGATCACTCCCGAAGGTGGTCTCCGTAAGAAAGAAGCCGACGAGATGCAGATGCAGCCAAACCTGATATCTGAAATGTCACTCGCCGATCCTGAGACCCAGGCTCCAGTTGCAACGAGTGCTAATACAGGTGCTGATGCCTTAACTTCGGCACACATGCGTAACTGGATGGAATGTGTTCGTAGTCGTAAAACTCCGAATGCAAGCGTGCAAGCTGGATACAACCACTCGACGGCGATCGCAATGACAGTAGCTGCGATGCAGACTGGCCAACGAGTCACATTTGATGACATCAAGCAGCAAGTGGTGGTCAGTTAAGTCGGCTTTGAAGTGTCCGAGATACTTTTCGATGCTGTTGCAAAAATCTCCACTCCGGTGGAGTGCGATGTTTATAGTACCGACCACCCGACAGAACGGGCACTCCAGAGGAGTGCCATGTCATCAATGGTTGGAGAAATCTACCTAGATAAAGAAAATCCAGACACAAAACTACATGGCACTCCTACGGAGTGCGAAATTCCTCAGGTACTCAGAGCTATAAACATCTCACCTCCTCCGGAGTGAGGAGTTGATTTTTACAAGAGCATCTAAAGCATGTCGGACACTTTGACTCAACATAGGGAGGCTGTACCAAGTGTTTCGAGTAACTACGTTTTGTTTGCTTCTATGCCTGGCATGGTGTGCCCCGATCGTGGCACAAGAGCGAGGCGTTAAGCTCGTAAAGAATGAAACATCACAACGCGTTGATGTCATCATTGATGGACAGCCATTTACCTCGTACTTGTGGTCCAACAAGTTGAAAGTACCAGTGCTGTTTCCTCTCCGAACAGCAA
>JBKPQV010000051.1:0-7256 GCA_046734235.1 Acidobacteriota bacterium | reverse complement strand
GGAGAATGCCCCGTTTCTTTGTCGGCCCAGGTCGCCTGCCGACTTTCGTCATAGGCGTGAAACATTAATCCAGTCTTGGGATCATTCAGATGACTCGCATAAATGAGCATCTGCTTCGTTGCCTCATCATTTGCATAATGGCTGTCGCCGAAAATATTTCCGTATCTGATCAGGAAAGGCATAGACATGAAGACACCGTCGCCCCATAACTGCCATTCGCGTGTTCTATTGTTTGCATGCCAAAAACCGCCATCTTTAGTTCGGGGATAGGTGTTGAATCGAAGACGGATTTTGTCGGCGGCTAGTTTGTACCGATTATCTTTTGTTTCCTGATAGAGCAACAGAAGCAGGTTGCCCGGCAGCATGTTGTCGAGGCTTTCGAGCCTCACCTCACTTACAACGCCCTGGGCATTTGTATTGGTAATCGTGCCGTTAGAATCAACGTGGTAATCGACAAAATCTTTGATGTATTTCAGATAGCTTGGATTGTGAGTCCTCTTAAACACCAAATACTGACCATAGAGGTAGAGTCCTCTTGGATAATTCCAGACTCCAAGATCTTTAGGGGTTGGATACCGCTTCATCGTCGCTTCAACGATAGCGACTGACCAATCAGTTTTGTTGGCTTGTATTTTGTTTTGAGCGCTTGAAGAGACGAAAAAAGTCTGTAGGACTACAAGGCAAACAAATACTCTTAATATTCGAGAAGTCATTTAGTATTCCCTGGTTGAAGAAAAGTTAAGAGAAAAGTTGTGAACTGGCTCCGTGCCTGTGCTAATTTATTGCTCTGCAATAACGGCAATCGAAATTACAGACGTGTTACCGGTAACAAACCGGAAACGCGAACAATATGGTGGCGCTGATTTTTTTGTCAACGCCTTTGACTGCTGGCATCGATCACAAACAATAAATCGCGGAGCAAAGCAAATGAGCAAGTCTGATAACGAGCCGGACGAGAAGCAAAAGTCGCACAATCCAAGTAGACGAAAGTTCCTCAAGGGAGTTGGCATCGCTGGAGCTGGCGCTGCAGTCGTCGACAAACTTTGGATTGAAGCCGAAGCGAAAGAAGAGCAGGACGGGGCTGGCCGGTCATTGAGTGGTAATGTCAATGTTGCGCTCGACGTTAACGGCGCCAAACGGAACGTTCAAGTCGAACCACGGACCACCTTGTTAAATGCTCTGCGAAATCACGTCGAACCGGCAGTCACCGGTCCTAAACTTGTTTGCGATGTAGGCACCTGCGGCGCTTGTACAGTGTTGCTTGACGGCAAGCCTGTTTACTCCTGTCTCGTCCTGGCGGTCGATGCAATCGGTAAAAAAATCACTACTGTCGAGGGATTGGGGACTCCAGAAAACCCAAATGCGGTCCAGGCTGCGTTTGTCGAAAAGGATGCACTCATGTGCGGCTTTTGCACTCCTGGTTTTGTTACCACCATCTCTGCCTATCTCAAGAAAAATCCGAATCCATCATTAGCGCAAGTGCAGGAAGCCTGCAAAGGAAATTTCTGTCGCTGCGGTACTTACCCCCGAGTTTTTGAAGCAGCCTTGGCCGCAGCCAAGAGCGGTAGGGTTTAAATAGTTTGATTATCGACTAGTCAGAATTATTGGAGATGCTTATGCAACAGCAGCAAGAGCAGGCGCCAAAGCCTAAAAAGAAAGTTAAGGTCACGCGCACGATCAACGGCATCGAGCAGGAAGTAGAAATTGAAGTTGATGCTGATAGTGGACCAGGTTGGGGACCAAACGACAAGCACACACTGCTCAACCATCCAATGACACGTGTCGATGGACCACTCAAGGTCAGTGGCGTTGCGCAATACACGTATGACGTTCGCTTACCGGGCATGCTATTCGCGCGGATCTTACGGTGTCCTCATGCACACGCGCGCATCAGCAACGTCGATACGAGCGCTGCAGAGAAAATCCCTGGAGTGGCGGCCGTTATCCAGGGTCCTTTGTCGGAACTCCGGTATTCGGGATCACCAGTTGCTGCCGTGGCTGCCAAAACGCCGGAGATCGCCGGCGATGCAATCAGAGCAATCAAAGTGACTTATGAAGTGTTGCCTCACGTGGTCGATTCTCGCAAAGCAATTGAACCCAACGCTCCTAGGGTTATGCCTAAATCGGAAAATCCTCAACAAAAGACGGACGAAAATCTCGAACAAAAGGCGAAGGCAGGTGATCCACAAAAAGTGGAAGCAGCATTCGCAACCGCCGACGCCATCATTGAAGAGGAGTACAAAACTGCCAAGATCCATCATTCCTGTTTGGAAACCCACGGAGTAGTTGTTGATTTCAGCGGGGGCGAGACCGCCACTGTCTACGCTTCCACGCAGGGCACATTTACGATTCCAAAAGATGCCGCAGCTCAACTCGGACTGAAGGAGACTGCCGTAACTTCCGTTGTCCAGCATATGGGGGGAGGATTCGGTTCTAAGTTTGGCATTGGTGTTGAGGGAATGCTGGCTTGCAAACTTTCCAGGCAAACGAAAGCGCCAGTCAAACTCATGCTCACTCGTTATGACGAGTTTGTTATGGCAGGTAATCGATCAGGCTCATGGCAAAAATTGAAGGGCGGAGTAAAGAAAGATGGAACACTGGTCGCACTTCAGGCGAGACAATATCGATTGGGAGGAGTTGGCCAGGGCTCACAAGCTGGACAACCCTACATTTATCGCGCTGGTGAATTCTACAGAGAGATTTATGCGCTACACACAAACGAGAATTCATCGAACGCCATGCGTGCTCCTGGTCATCCTCAAGCTTCATTCGCCGTTGAGACGTTGATGGATGAACTCGCCTACAAAATCAAAATGGATCCTGTCGCGTTCCGGAAGAAAAATCTTCTGGATGAGGTTTATCACCGTCAGCTTGATCGCGGCGCCAAAGCAATTGGCTGGGAGCGAAGGAATCCGATCGCGGGTGGCAATCCAGGCATCTTCAAACGCGGCCTGGGCTGTGCTGTTGGAACATGGGGTGGTGGCGGAAACAATGCGTGCAAAGTCGACGTCACCATCGGCCGCGATGGATCGGTGCTTGTAGCCGTTGGAACACAAGATCTCGGTACGGGCACACGGACCTTTACGCGCGCCATTGTGGCGGAGGAGTTTGGACTGCAGATGAAAGACATCAAGGAAGAAATCGGAAATTCGAAACTTGGAGGCGCAAACGATTCTGGCGGTTCTACAACTGCGGCGTCGCTGGCACCTTCAGTTAAGGACGGCGCGTACAAAACACGCATGCTCTTTGCAGAAAGAGTCGGTCCACTGCTGGACAACGCCAAGCCAGAAGAGATTACGTTTGCCAATGGTAACGTGAGCGCCAAAGGGAAAACGATTTCCTGGAAGCAGGCGTGCGCAGCGCTGCCATCAGCGGGTGTAACTGGGCACGGTGTATGGCGCCAGGATCTTCAAGCAACTGGTATTCACGGTGCCTCGTTCGCAGAAGTTGAAGTAGATATGGAGACCGGCCACGTAAAACCAATCAAGATGGTTCACGTTCAGGATGGTGGTCTTCCGCTCAATCGATTGACACTTGAGAGTCAAATCAATGGAGGCATGATTCAGGCACTCGGCATGGCTTTATGGGAAGGTCGAGTAATGGACGATCAACTCGGCATGCAACTAAATCCGGGCTTCGGCGATTACAAGTTGCCGGGCTCACTTGAGATTCCCGAGATGATTCCCATCATCGACGACGATGACAAGCGCGAAGTTGTTATTGGCGTCGCGGAAGGCTGCATCATTCCCGCGCTGGGTGCAGTAACAAATGCAGTCTTCAATGCTTGTGGAGTGCGAGTCCGTGAGACTCCAATCACACCTGACAAGATTTTGATGGGTTTGATTGGCAACGGAGCAATGACCGCGTAACGAAGATTGTCCGACGAACTTTAGTTTGTCGTACACGCCGGGTAGGACGCCCGAGTCGTCGTTGATTTCTGTAGTTGCACTTTTGGAGGATCCGACAAACTAAAGTTCATCGGACATTTTAAAGGAAAAGAATATGAAAGCGTTTGAGTGGACAAATCCCACAAACATTAATGAAGCAGTCAAACTGCTAAATGGTGGTAACGCAGATATTGATGAGGCCCCTCGGCCAATAGCCGGTGGACAAGATCTGCTTACTACGATGAAAGACTACACTTCGCGGCCGACCCGCCTGGTGAACTTGAAAACTGTTAAGGGACTGAACCGACTGTCGCTCGATGCTAAGGGCCTCACTATCGGCGCACTCATAACGTTGAGTGACCTCGAAGAACATCAAGGCATTCGCCGGAATATGCCGGGGCTCGCAGAAGCTGCTCATTCCATTGCAACGCCACAAATCCGAAATCTTGGCACCGTTGGTGGCAACCTTTGCCAACGACCTCGTTGCTGGTATTTCCGCCTTGAGGAAGTGATTTGTCTTAAGAAGGGTGGTTCTGAATGTTACGCAGCGAGTGGTGAGAACAAGTACAACGCGATCTTCGGGGGCGGTCCTTCATACATTGTCCACCCATCTGATCTGGCGCCGATGTTAGTAGCTCTAGACGCTCGGATTACCGTGGTTGGTCCAACCGGCAAAAAAGTGATTCCGATCGACAAATTCTTTACTCTGCCTTCGGAAGGAAATATCAGGCGCGAGAATGTCCTCAAGAACGATGAACTCATCACTGAGATTTTTGTTCCTGCGTCTCCGTTTGCGGCGCGCTCCACTTATCTAAAATTCAAAGAACGAGAATCACTTGATTTCGCTCTTGCTTCCGTTGCGGCTGCTGTTCAGTTGTCCGGCAACACGGTGAAGGATGCACGAATTGTTTTGGGTGGTGTTGCGCCAATACCATGGCGTGTTCCGGCAGCAGAGAAATACCTCGTCGGAAAAACCCTGAGTAAAGAAGTGTTGGCTGAAGGGGCCAAGTTGGCGCTGGCTGACGCGAAACCACTCGAGAAGAATGCTTATAAAGTTCCGCTTGCACAAACGTTGGTGCGAAGAGCTCTGGCGAAAGCTGGTGGCGTGAACGCTTAAGGAGACGTTATGAAAGACGAGACTGTTACTGAGCCGACTGCTACTGCCGCCCCTATTCAATCGCCCTTTTGTGACCAATTGAGATCGAAAAAGTTCTTCAAGCTCGATCGACTGGCGACAAGCTCCGCAGATTATATCGACGCCGCAAACCACGTGTGGTGCTGCGAGACCCAGGAAGTCTTCGGTCCGGACAACGGTCGCGTGGAACCCGAAAAATGCGGTCCCGGCCGGTCGTGTTATGTTTCGGCGCTCTAAGTTTGAGACGCAAATTTCCTAATACCACCAACTGCGGTTGGTGGATCGTTCATACTTAACCTACTAGAACCCTGGCGATTAAACACAGAAATACCACCAACCGCAGTTGGTGGATTGTTCATACCTAACCTAATAGAAACCCTAGAAGATTAAACGCAGGAATACCACCAACCGCAGTTGGTGGATTGTTCATACCTAACCTACTAGAAACCCTAGAGATTAAACGCAGGAATACCTCCAACCGCAGTTGGTGGATTGTTCATATGCAGTTAACGAAGACTGGCACTCGCTTCAACCACCGCACTACCAAAGTTCGTCTTAGCGGGCAGTACTCATTTTGGCAGGACGCGTATGAACAATCCACCAACCGCAGTTGGTGGTATTCCTCTATCCTTCTTTGTAGGCTGATTATGAACAATCGATCACTGAATTTGCAAAGTTCTACACTTGGGTGCAAACTTATGTTCGGAGGTAACCAGGGATGCGAAAAGCTTTATTCATGTTGATGGCGATCATCGTAGCGGTTAGTGCTTTTGTCTTCAGTTCAAGAGCCGAGAACGTTAGTTTGCGAGGTGACTACGTAGAGGTTCGAACTGCGAGCGTTTTTGCCGGCGCATGTCACTTCAACGGTGAAGTCACCACCGCTGGCCGAGAAGCAATGATGGCATGGAACGTTACTTCCGGAAAATGGCAAGGAGTAGATCTTACGGGCGTGCGCGTAATGGCTATTGTCAGCTCGGAAGCGAATCTTGGTGAAGCCAACGCTGCTCGCCAATCTGAAATCGTGATTGACAGCAGCTCGCGCGCCCAGTCACTTGCGATGCTGAATGCTATTAAAGAAAAGTATGCCTCATCGCTCGGCAACATCGTTAAAGTGCGGAATGCTCCGATCAGTTTTGTTCGTGAAGGTAAAAACTTTGCCGTGGCCGCTGACGAAGCTACGATGAACGTTGAAGCCATGCCAAACGATCTCTGCTGCAAGATGCCAAATCTGGTTTGGTATAAGCCGTTTGTCGGACTCGAGAATCGGAAAGTTGGTTACACAACAAATGCGAGCTACACAGGAAACTCTGTGAGCGAGCAGTGGAGTAGATCAGGCGAGAACAGCGCGTTCTACGGCACGTTTGCGCTTTAAGAAAGTTATTCGATATTAAGAAGATGCCACCGAGGAAACTTGGTGGCATCTTTTTTACAAATACCACCGACCGCAGTCGGTGGATTGTTCATACTCAACCTACAAAGCTAGCCATAAAGACACTCAGCGAATACCACCAACCGCAGTTGGTGGATTGTTCATATGCTGTTGAACGAAGGCTAGCACACTTCAACCACTGCACTGCCATGCTTCGTCTTAGCGGGGAGTACTCATTTTGGCAGGAAGCGTATGAACAATCCACCAACTGCGGTTGGTGGTATTCCTGCAGATCTTCTCGGTCTTCTTAGTACGCTGAGTATGAACGATCCACCAACTGCGGTTGGTGGTATTCCTGCAGATGTTCTCAGTCTTCTTTTTAGGCTGAGTATGAACAATCGATCACTGAATTTGCAAAGTTCTACACTTGGGTGCAAACTTATGTTCGGAGGTAACCAGGAATGCGAAAAGCTTTATTCATGTTGATGGCGATCATCGTAGCAGTTAGTGCTTTTGTCTTCAGTTCAAGAGCCGAGAACGTTAGTTTGCGAGGTGATTACGTAGAGGTTCGAACTGCGAGCGTTTTTGCCGGCGCATGTCACTTCAACGGCGAAGTCACCACCGCTGGCCGTGAAGGAATGATGGCGTGGAATGTTACTTCCGGAAAATGGCAAGGAGTAGATCTTACGGGCGTGCGCGTAATGGCTATTGTCAGCTCGGAAGCGAATCTTGGTGAAGCCAATGCCGCTCGCCAATCTGAAATCGTGATTGACAGCAGCTCGCGCGCCCAGTCACTTGCGATGCTGAATGCTATTAAAGAAAAGTATGCCTCATCGCTCGGCAACATCGTTAAAGTGCGGAATGC
>JBKPQV010000050.1:0-8581 GCA_046734235.1 Acidobacteriota bacterium | reverse complement strand
TGATTTCCCGATCCGTTTCTTTCTGAACAAACGCATAGTCAGTCACACGCTTTTCAACTTCATCCTGATTCTTTCCGACTTCGCGCAATAACGCCACAACATCGAGGTCTTCCACTGCGCGTGGTGGTTCAAATTGTTGGTTTTCGATTCCGAGATTGTAGTTAACGGATTGAAGAATGAACGTTAACTCAGACAATTCACCCGAACCACTACTGACGCGAATGCGATGAGGCTCAACGATTCCTCTTTCAGGACGATAATCGTCGAAAAACGTCCTCGTCTTTCGCGCATCATCAGTCACCTTGGTGATAAGGGATGTTTTTACGCTGAAGTAGTACTGGAGTTTGGCGCCGCCGCGCGTCGAAAATTCAACGATGTAAGCTGGCTCTGAACCTAAATCTCCGAGTGAAACAACACGCCCTAGTACATTTACCTTTTTGTAATTGACAAGCCGTGATGCATCCAACAACGCTCTAAATTTTGCAGTTGAGCCTTCTGGACCTGTCAAAGTATGAAGTTGATTGTCCAATCCGATTTCCCACGAAGAAGTCGAGTTTGTCGCCGACACTATCCGACCGTTGCCAAACAACATTTCCCAGCGTTCAGAGGATGGAGGTCTTCGTTTTGTTTTTGCAGTGCCGAACGGCTGATCGTTAAGTTGAATAGTCCATTCGTAAGACGCATCTCTGATGGCTGAAATGTTTCTTTTGCCACCAGATGCCTTTAGGTAATTCTCGACGATCTTGTCTACCGAGGGCAGTTTCTTAGGAAGACTCGCACTCTTCTGGGCATGGGCTTGTGCTAGATTGAAAAGTAGAAGAATTCCAAGCAAAACGAAACGCACGCGTGTCAACCGTAGACCCGCGTGCGTTTTGATATGGAACGAGGGGAACTTTTGATCCATCATTAGCTATTTCTTAGCCGCTCTTTTCTTGCTTTTTTTCGCAGGACGCTTCTTGGTTGTCGTTTTCTTTCTGGCGGCTGGTTTCTTTTTGGTAGCAGACTTTTTAGTGCTAGTGCTGCTTTTCTTCTTCGAAGCTACGGATCGCTTACTGGTTGGTTTCTTTTTGGCAGCGGGTTTCTTCTTGGCAGCCGCCGGTTTCTTCTTGCCAGCCTTCTTTGGGGCCTTTTTTGATGGCTTTTTAGTAGCGGCTCTAGCTCGACTCGCCTTTGTCGCGGCTTCGGCTCGCTTTTCTACGATTTCATGAACTTTGCGTTCAACCTCCGGCACTTTGATTTCGGGCGGAGTTCCAGGGATTAAGTTCTCGAGATTTTCACTGTCCTCTTGGGCGATAGCCTCCTGGTTCTGCTGAAACTCAAACTCGTTCAATTCTCCTCCCTCTATCTGGTATCGGTCTATGTTCTTAGCTGGATCCTTCGGCATTTTGTCCTCCGCCTTGTTTGATTTCGTTTTAGCTTGGGGGCGTTGCTCATTTTAGGGGGTTGCTTGACACTACAAACGGGCCATCCGTATATTGCTTTCGCGCTTGCGCACCTTCGACAGATCCTGTCTTCGGCCGGCTTAGCTCAGTTGGTAGAGCGTCTGATTCGTAATTAGAAGGTCGCCGGTTCAATTCCGGCAGCCGGCTCCATGTAATCTAAGTTTGTACAACAATTTAGCGCAAGAATGAAGGCGGCCACTTGACCGCCTTTTGAATTTTGTGTGCCTATAGTGTGCCAGCAGAAAAACATGGCTCAATTTCACCCGTACAAAACCCTCTCTAGTTTCTCCGTAGCGGCTGGCTGCATCGATGGTATTACGTGAGAGTAGGTGTCGAGAGTCAAGACGATGCTAGCGTGTCCTGGGCGTTCAGAAACAACCTTCGGATTCTCGCCTGGGGACAATAAAGCGTCGCGCAGGAGTGTCGTAAGTCATAAAGTCTCAAAGTGGTGGAAAGCTTTGCGCGAGTGAGAACTGGAAGAAAGTGTGGGCATTCGTTGAAGGGCTGAGCCTCCAGAGCCCCAGCCACTGATTTGAAAGAAACGCGGATCCCAACCCGAGCATTACTCGGCCGGGGCTGAGATCCGCGATCATGTCACGCTAGTTGCAATCTATACTTGTGTTGTCCACGTCTGTGGTGACAACGCCGTTGGCGTTGATAGTGACATGAATGGTCTGATGGATTTGCAGATTGTTATCGGTGCCTGGTCCGATAAGCCTGAAGTTGTTGATGAACGTAAATTCAGCTGCCCCACCGGTTAGTGGGAGTGAGTCATGTTCCTGAGTCACGCCGACGGCGTGGTATACGTCGCCGGTGGTTTGTCCGACGCCTGTTGTGCCCTGCGGCTGGAAGTGAATTTTCAAACTAACTCGGTTGTCGTTGATGGTCACATGCTGCTGAATATGGAGGGTGCCTTCAACGAGCACAACTTCTCCCGCCCCGCCGTTGGCGCAAGGAACTAAAGTCGCCTGTGCAAACGGGACGAAGTCGTTGGTAGTTGTTGTGGAAGCTTGTGAAAACGCAGAGCCTACAAGACTGAACGTCACGAGCGTGATCGCCAGTGTTAGATTGAGAGACTTTCTACTGAAGAGGAATTCTAGCATCTTCTTTTCTCCTGCTTTAGGGAAACAAACTACGCTGTTGGAGTAAAGATCGATAAACGGCTGAAGCCCCATCGGGTTGCGATTTCCGGCCGATGTATCGCGTGATTTTTAAGGGGCGCCGAACATATACGGGCCACGGCGTTCTGTCAATAGTTTTGAACTCCGGCAGTTATGGAGTTTTGGATTTATTCTCTGCGCTACCTTATTCCTCGTGTGCCTATAGTGTGCCAACACAACGAAACAGTGCGATGCTATAGGATACAGAACCAATCACTAGGTGGATGGAAAGACTAATGAATTTAGCAGTGTAAGGAACTGACAGAAACTGAGTAAAACAAGCAGTTTGAGATTCGTAATTAGAAGGTCGCCGGTTCAATTCCGGCAGCCGGCTCCATGAAACTCTAAACTCCAGAAATCGTTTAAGCAATTTTTCGAATCCGAGTACTGCTTGCGTCAGGAGTTATCATCTCATCAAGCATGGAAATCACTTCACAGCAACTCGCCGACTATTCTACTAACGGATTTCTGATCCTTGAAAATTTCGTTTCAAGCGAGGAATGCGATCGCTTGCGTTCACGAGTAGCACAGTTAATCGACGAGTTTGATCCTTCAGGACTTGTTTCTATCTTTTCAACTCACGAACAGAATCGTGTCGCAGATGATTACTTTATGACATCAGGTGACAAGATTCGTTTCTTTTTTGAAGAGAACGCTTTCAATCCAGACGGAACTCTTAAACATGAGAAGGCGCTTTCAATAAATAAGATCGGTCACGCCCTACACGATCTTGATCCAGTGTTCGATCAGTTTTCGCGCAGTGAAAACATTCGACAACTCAGCAACGCTCTCAATATAGAGGCTCCTTTACTCCTGCAGTCCATGTATATCTTCAAACAGCCAAAGATCGGTGGCGAAGTTTCCTGTCACCAGGACAGTACATTTCTTTACACTCAACCAATAAATATCGCAGGTCTCTGGTTTGCATTGGAAGACGCTACGATTGAGAACGGTTGCTTGTGGGCAATTCCGGGAGGGCACAAACTAGGGCTGAAGTCCCGTTGGGTACGTTCCGAAAATGGAGGTATGAAATTCGAGACCTATGACTCGACGCCCTGGCCGGAAGATGAGTTGATCTCTTTAGAAGTTAACAAGGGAAGTTTGATTCTTTTGCACGGCTTACTGCCGCACCGCAGTTTGGAAAACAGATCTGGCAAGTCGCGGCATGCTTACACGCTTCACGTCATCAGCGGTAAAGCGGAATACTCATCCGAAAATTGGCTACGGCGATCGCCTTCGATGCCATTGCGTGGGTTCTAGTGTCCGACGAACTTTAGTTGTCGACTGTGGAATCTGAACCTCATCGTAAATCATTGAGGTGCTAGTTCTAACAGAGATTGCAGGTTGGGCAGCAACGACAAACTAAGTTCGTCGGACTAATTGCTTGGTCTTAATAATCCCCGAAATATACCCTGAACGCGGACTTGACTGGCTGGAACTGTTAGAGGTTGGAGTTGTGAATTAGCGGGTTGTAGTTCGATATTCATACCACGGCGATAGAGACGCTTGAGCGTCGCCTGATTCTCTTCGATCAATAAAGCAACGACGATCTCGCCGTCGCGGGCATCAGTTCGATTCTCGATGAGAGCGATGTCCCCATCACAGATGTGCTCATCAATCATTGAATCGCCTTTCACGCGCAAAGCATATACGCGATCTGGTCTGACTCGTCCCAACAAGAAGCGCGGCACGGGAATGCGCTCTTCGTAATCCACAACCTCAAGCGGAGCGCCGGCAGCGATGCGACCAAGAAGTTTCACTTCGCAGAGTGAATCGCTGTTCGTTTCTTCCACTTTGACATTCAATGCGAACGAGCCATCTTCGTGTTCGCGACTGATCAGTCCTCGCTTTTCAAGTGCAGCGATATGCTTCGCAATGGTAGCTCGCGACTTGACTCCGAACTGTCGTGCAATCTGAGTGTAGGAAGGTACGTAACCGTGACGTTCTTGAAAACGAGTGATGTAATCGAGAATCTCTTTTTGTCGCTGCGTCCGAGGGAGCATATCAGTCAACAGTTCCCGATTGGTGTTACCCGCTTGTGTATGAGAGCGTGAGTCAGCCTAAAGGTGACGAGGCATTCTAGGTCTCACAAAGATAGGCGTCAAGCAATTGTTGAATAGTCAGTGGTCAGTGGTCAGTGGTCAGTTGTCAGTGGTCAGTTGTCAGTTGTTATGGATCCTACCCTATCCGCTCCAATTCCAACAGACTACTGACAACTGACTACTGACAACTGACTACCGACAATGGACCACTTCTTAGCGAATCGAATAACGCACCAGTGTACGCGGAAAGATTCTAACCGCTGCCGGCATCTGCCCTAACGCTAACATCTTGCCAGTCAAAACCTCTGTAGCCTTTGAACCATAGATCGCTTCATTGAGATCGTTGTCGGGACTTATGTATGCACCTTTGAGCGCAGCACCAACGTACGCTCCTTTACTTCGAGAGTAGGAAAGTATGCCCGTATTCAAACGAGGACTCGTAGATGCCGCAGCTTCACGTCCCACTGGACCAGCCGCAACACCCGCTTCGCCACCGAGCTCAAATTTGTCTTTCAACAATCCATCAATTCCGTCTTGATTCATGATCAGGAAAACATAGTCGGTTTTCTGCGCACCTATTTGAGGACCAAAGCTACCGCCATTGATATTAAAAAACGCGGGAGCACTCCAGCCTCCTTTGACACGGCGACTAATCACTCCCTGGCCCCCACGGCCACCAACAATAAATGCCGCCTTTACCACCCCTGGGAACACGGCAATTGCTTCCGCTTTGTCGAGTAATTCCTTGGGAATTGCCTGATCTTTTATGTTCATGATATCGGCAAATGCTTCAGCCGATTCACGCGAATGGCGTTCGGCGTCTTTGGTACGTGCACTATTCCTGGCCGACACTAACGAGAGCGAAAAAATAACGCTTCCAATTAGACTTACTAAAACAACCAGCCGAGTTACTTTCATATGAATAATTCCCCCAACTTTATGATGCAAATTTGCCCCTCGCAGTTTATCTTGCCTCACTCTCTAACGAGCTCGATCTGAGCCTGAGAGCATTCCCAATAACGGACACTGAACTAAAACTCATTGCTGCAGCGGCAATCATTGGACTCAGTAGCAGTCCAAAAAAGGGGTACAAAACCCCTGCAGCGATCGGTACTCCGAGCGAATTGTATACAAAAGCGAAGAACAGATTCTGTTTGATGTTCTTCATTGTTTGCTCGCTCAACATTCGCGCTCGAACAATTCCGCGTAAGTCGCCCTTCACCAACGTCAGGTCCGCTGTCTTCAACGCAATATCAGTTCCAGTACCCATCGCAATGCCAACGTCTGCCTGCGCCAATGCCGGAGCGTCGTTGATCCCATCTCCCGCCATCGCAACAAGACTTCCCCTGGCTTGGAGTTCCTTAACCTTTTTGGCCTTCTCCTCCGGCAGCACCCCTGCAATCACTTCATCGATTCCGAGTGTCTTCGCTACTGCGTTGGCAGTTGTGTGACTGTCACCCGTTACCATCACTGTCCGAATACCTTCGTGCCGCAATGCATTAATTGCATTCACCGCAGATGGCTTTATCGGATCCTCTACACTGATGAGGCCCGCAAGTTTTTCGTCGACAACAACAAACATTACTATCTGACCTTTAGCCCGAAGTTCTTCCGCTACGCTTAACGCCTCACTCGAATCGATTCCATGATCGTTTAGGAGGCTTATGTTTCCCAGTAAGACTTTATGAGCATCAACTACGCCGGATACACCTTTTCCGGTGAACGATTGAAAACTTCCCGTCTTCGATAATTCAATCTTGCGCTCCACCGCACCGCTCACGATCGCTTCTCCCAGGGGATGCTCACTTCCCTTTTCCAAACTGGCCGCCAACCTCAAAAGTTCTCGCTCATCAAAACCGTAAGTGACAATCTGCGACAAAGCAGGTTTTCCTGCTGTCAACGTTCCCGTCTTATCGACAACAAGCGTATTCACCTGGCGCATGCTCTCAATTGCCCGGGCATTGCGAAACAGCAAGCCATTCTGCGCAGCCTTACCTGTCGCTACCATGATCGACATCGGTGTTGCCAGACCGAGCGCGCATGGGCATGCAATTATTAAGACAGCCACTGCATTAACCAGGCCATTTGCCATCCGCGGTTCAGGCCCGATCAAACTCCAGACTAAGAACGTTACGACTGCAACCACAATCACTGTGGGGACAAAGAAGGCTGCAACACGGTCTGCGAGTCTCTGGATCGGCGCTCTACTACGTTGTGCCTCAGCAACCATCTGCACGATTTGTGAAAGCAACGTCTCTGAACCAACTCGCTCTGCCCTCATGAGAAATGAACCAGTCTGATTAATCGTGGCACCGATGACCTGATCTCCTACCATTTTTTCGACAGGGACCGGTTCACCAGTGACCATCGATTCATCAATACTGCTGGAACCTTCAACCAAAACTCCATCTACGGGCACCTTTTCTCCAGGTCGTACTCGCAACACATCTTTAGGTTTAATCGAAGCTAGTGGAACATCTTCTTCGTGACCATTTTCTCCAACCCGTCGCGCGGTCTTCGGCGCCAATCCAAGTAAGGATTTGATAGCCAAGCCAGTTTGACTCCGAGCTTTGAGTTCTAAAACCTGCCCCAACAAGACGAGCGCAGTAATCACTGCAGCAGCCTCGAAATAAACAGGTACTGCACCGTTATGTCCGCGAAAGGAGTGAGGAAACATGTTCGGGGAAATAGTCGCAACAAGACTGTAAATGTAGGCCACACCAACACCGAGTCCGATCAGTGTGAACATGTTGAGGCTACGATTGACAATGGATTGCCATGCTCGGACAAAGAAAGGCCAACCGCACCAAAGGACCACCGGCGTCGCAAGGAAAAGTTGGACCCATCCAAGCGTCGTTGGTGAAATTAATCTTTGCAAAGGTGCGCCCGGATACAAATCGCTCATGCCGATCAAGAACACGGGAACTGCAAAGACGACGCTTACCCAGAACCGGCGGCGCATGTCAGTCAATTCCGGATTCTCTTCTTCTGAGAACTCAACAGTACGAGGCTCAAGGGCCATTCCGCAGATCGGACAACTACCTGGTCCGTCGCTAACAATCTCAGGATGCATCGGACACGTATACTCAACCTTTTGAACCGGCGCTTCGAAGGATGCAGGCTCAAGTGCCATTCCACATTTTGGGCACGAGCCTGGGCCATCATTCTGAACCTCGGGATGCATCGGGCACGTGAATGTCGACATAGCTTTGGTTCGAGTTAACGAGGTGAGCTGTGCCTGGGCCGGTTCGAGAAACTGCCTTGGATTCTCAGAGAATTTTCTTAAGCAGTGTGTGCAGCAGAAGTGGTAAGTGCGACCTTCAAATTCAAACGAACCTGCACTGGTTTTAGGATCAACCAGCATGTGGCAAACAGGATCGACTACTGCGTTGTCAGTGATCTGCTCAGTATGAATCATTGGCTCTCATCAGCATGATAAGTTTTGGACAACTGTTCCGCAATTGCCTCGTTACTCGACTTCCTGACAGACCAAAGAGACGTCCTCCAAAACAGGAGCTGATGTGTGGTCTAGATACCACACGACCGTCAACTGAAAGCGATCTCAAAATGACGAAATTGAAACTGATCGTGGGACTGCAGTAAATACCTCGGTTCGCAACACTTGTACCCGGGAGTGTTCCGGTTGTGCAGTCAGTTCAAGTCAGAAACAAAAACGAGATGGCGAAAGACCAGTTCTTCGAGTTCCACATTCAACTTCCGCCTTATGTTTCTTAGTTGACAATTGGTCTCTGGGGTACACTTCCCTACAGCTACCTCAAATGCGGTGCAGCGTGATGGTTCGAAATACATGGTTGTGCAATTTGCGCCCTCGCAAATTGGAGCACCGGTATTTCCCCACGATCTGAGTTCACAACCGGCTTCGTTTGTAATTAGACCAAACCTTACGACTATCGACCCCAACATCGAAGCCAGTTAC
>JBKPQV010000049.1:0-4598 GCA_046734235.1 Acidobacteriota bacterium | reverse complement strand
TCCGCGAAAACGACCAGACGCGACACGCACACGTTTAAAATCAGGCAACTCAATTCCGCGATTGTCCCCAACAGTTACGTATTGGACATGTCCTTTTCGATCGATCAGCACGCCAATTTGCCGGCCAGTCTCGTGCGACAGTTCGCCCAGTTGGCGAGCAAACTCCAACGTCACGATTTCGTTCGGGGGGATGCGACGCGTGTAGAGTTTCTCTATGCGACGAAGTTGATTAGGTTTGAGTCCCAGTGTATTGCCTAAAGCGCTAGTGATAACCCTGTCCCTCCTTGAATAATCTCTTGCTGGAACTCGTAGCGGGCGCGGTACGGCGGTTCAGAAGACTGACAATTACAGGATGACTGTTGCGGGCGGTTATTGACGTACGCTGGTAAGGTTCGGTCTGTGTTCCTCGGCGAACTGAAGTCGCAGAGTCGTTTAAGCATCAAGTTTGTATTGTGCGTACCCCTGACTTACGTTTAGCCAAGGAAACCAATTGAGTCCGCACTAACCCTAACTTCGGGCGGATTATAGCACGGGATGGCGAAGGGCGGGCCAGATGACGAGGCGAAGTTTCCACAGATTACGCCGATTACGCCGATTTGAATGAGCTTGCGAAAGTCATCTTAGCTAGTCATGCAAAAAATCTGCGTAATCTGCGTAATCGGTGGATGAATTCTTTGTGTACAGCCGCAGGTTAGACTTCATTTTCAACAGGTCGTATGATGAGCCATTTTGTAATCGACGATGTCACCCGCCCCTAGAATCATTCGAGTTGATCCCGCCTACGGTATTCCCGGTGGTGAGGTCGTCATCGATTGTGATGACTTCGACACCCGCGATCCCGACCTTTGTGCGGTCTTATTCGACGATTTAGCGGTGTCGACGGTGGCGGTTGGGCCGCGGCGAGTGTTGGCGGTCATTCCTGAAGGTCGCAGCGGCGAAATACAGATAAGACTGCAATCTGGCTCACACACGAGTGCTGCAGTGCCTTTTACGGTTGCAAAACGGTTAGCGAGCGATGTGCATCCGGTTTCGAATCCGGCCTTTGATCCCGACGACGGGGCGCTCTTCGTAACACGGTCGGGATCGCGTGGTGAAGAACTGCCAGTCACTCTGTTTCGGATTGGTGTGGAAGGAGACGTCAGCGAGTATTCAGGCGACATAGCTAATCCCACTGGTATTGCATTCAGTGCTGACGCGCAAATGTTCGTCACGAGCCGCCTCGACGGAGTGGTCTACAAGTTGACTCCCTTCAAGGAGGCTGTTGCCTTTGCGAGGAATCTCGGAGTCGCAACCGGGATTGCCTTCGACGCCGATGGCGCGATGTATGTGGGAGATCGTTCCGGAACTATTTTTAGGGTGAATGGAATCGGCGAAGAAAAGGCGTGGGCTCAAATCGAACCTTCTGTGTCGGCGTATCACCTGGCTTTTGGACCGGACGGATCGCTTTTTGTGACGGGCCCTACAGTCACTAGTTTTGATTGTATTTGGAAAGTGAACAAAGATGGCGAGGTGAGCGTTTTCTTTAAAGGAGTCGGGCGGCCTCAAGGGTTGGCGTTCGACCGTGATGGCAATCTTTACGTTGCTGCCTCATACCGGGGAAGAAGAGGCATCGTGCGGATTTCGGCGGACGGCCAGAACGCTTCAATAGTGGTTTCAGGTATTAATTTGGTAGGCCTGGCTTTTAGTGGAAATGGAGAAATGGTTGTTGTTTCGATTGATTCTGTTTTTAGTTTGGCGATGCAGGTGAAGGGAACACTTTTGCCTTGATAAATCGAGGTTCCACCCTGGCAAACGTCTTTTGACAGTCAGTTTTTAGAATGCTAACTTCCCCTTTCAGTTTGAAACTCCCTTAGGAATTCCGCGAGATTCGACGTGACTCCAGAACAATTAATTCCAAACCTCGTGATTTATATGGTCGTGTTACTTCTGGCCATTTCTGCCCACGAGGCGGCGCACGCCTGGATGTCCGACATGTTTGGGGATGATACCGCCCGGATGCTGGGGCGAATTACTCTGAATCCACTTGCCCATACCGATCCGATTGGCACCCTACTGATTCCCATGGTTGGCTTTATCTTTGGTGCGATGGGCGGAGGTCGTCTTCCGTTGATTGGTTGGGGAAAGCCAACTCCAGTAAACCCCCTGCGTTGGCGTCAAAAGGATCTGGCTAACGTTATGGTTTCGATCGCCGGCATCCTGGCGAACTCCATTCTGGCCATCATAGCCTTCACCATTATTAAGGTCCTGGTGATGACTGGAACGATCTACACAATGCAGGAAGGCATTGGAGAAGCGGTTTTACGATTTCTGGATTTTCTTCTGACCATGAACATCTCACTGGCGGTTTTTAACCTCCTGCCGTTTCCGCCGTTAGATGGCAGTAAAATCCTGGAGACCTTTCTTCCTGCGAGCGCACAGCCTTTTCTCGAAACGATGGAGCGGTATAGTTATCTAATACTAATGGGGCTGATCTATATGGGTGTAACAGGCGCAATTATCGGCCCTATCCTTAGGTTTATTTACTCACTGCTGTAATCCTGTACGAGTCTATGCGGAAGCGAATCTTTAGTGGTGCCCAGCCAACTGGGAATGTTCATTTAGGTAATTATCTGGGTGCTTTGCGCAACTGGGTTGCTTTGCAACACGAATACGAGAGTTTCTATTGCATCGTTAACCTCCACGCGATCACTCTACAGCATGACCCCAAGCTCTTAGCGGAAAAGACACGAGACCTTGCTCGCATCTACCTGGCCTGCGGAATCGATCCAAATATCTCAACGATTTTCGTTCAGTCTGATGTCCCACAACACTCAGAGTTAACCTGGGTCTTAAACTGTGTGGCTCGCATTGGTGAACTTGAGAGAATGACGCAGTACAAGGACAAGTCTAAACGACAAGGGGAAAATGTTACTGTCGGATTGTTTGACTATCCGATTCTGATGGCTGCCGACATCTTGCTTTATCAAACTGATTTGGTGCCTGTTGGCGACGACCAGAAGCAACACCTCGAATTAACACGAGACCTGGCGATTCGCTTCAATCGCGACTTTGGCGAAACGTTTCGAATTCCTGAACCATACATTCCGAAACTTGGTGCCCGGATAATGTCTCTTTCTGATCCGTCGAAAAAAATGTCCAAGTCGGACGACGATCCGAACGGCTGCATCATGATCATGGACGATGCAGACACGGTTCAGCGCAAATTCAAGCGAGCGGTTACAGATTCCGGTACTGATATCAAGTTTGATGAATCGCGTCCGGCGATAAACAACTTGCTGGAAATCTTTCACTTGATTACCGGAAAGAGCCAGGAAGAAGTCGAGCAGCACTTTGCCGGCAAAGGGTATGCACAGTTGAAAGGTGACCTGGCAGAAGCAACGATTGAGTTTCTCCGACCTATTCAGCTTCGAGTTAAAGAAACAACTGACGATCAACTGGACCAGATACTTCGGTTTGGGCGTGACAAGGCCACCGAGGTCGCTGCCCCAACTCTGAAGCAGGTTTTTAAGAACGTCGGATTTGCTGGAGCCGGAAGCTAGTGGACGAAGAAACAGCCGCAGCACCAAAAGAGGCCTCTACGGAAACCGTTGAAAAAACGGTGACACAGCTTAGTGTTGCCGGTGCGGTTCCAAGGATTGTTTCTGACGACGTCACGGATGATCTGAAAATCCTGCTAGGTGAATTCGAAGGACCGCTTGATTTACTCTTGCACCTGATCAGGCAGGAGCAAGTCAGCATCTACGATATTCCGGTTGCCCGGATTACTGATGAATATCTGCGTTACCTCAGAGTGATGCAGGAACTGGATATCGCAGTTGCGGGTGATTTTTTGGTAATGGCCGCGACGTTAATTGAACTAAAAACCAAGATGCTTTTGCCACGCGATCCTCTGGCGCCGGCTGATGAAGAGGAGGATCCGCGAGCCGATCTCGTAAATCAGTTGCTCGAGTATCAGAAATACAAAGCTGCTGCTGAAATGTTGTGGTCGCGAGCGACGGTTGAACAGGCGGTCTTCCGGCGTGCTGAATTAGAGACCGACAAGAATAACCCCGAAGTTGCAGTCGGCGTATTTGATCTGTTGAAGGTTTTTCAGGAGATTCTTGACAGGCATAAAGAGGAAGTATTACTTGAAATTGAGCGTGAAGAGATTTCGATGGCTGAAATGCTCGAGCGTTTGCGTAACATGGTGATGTCGGCAAGCGAATTGAACCTGCGGGTGTTTTTCGAGCGCGCCAGGTCGCGGCGTGAGCTTGTTCTTGCGTTCTTATCGATACTTGAGTTAGTACGAACTACCGAAATCAAACTTTTTCAGCGCGAAACTTTCGGCGACATAATCGCGCGAGTGGCAGGTTAAAAAGCAGATGTCAGTAAACGAAGAGATCGAAAACCCTCAGCCTACAGAAACGCCAGACGAAGCAGCGCTGAACGAAGAGGCGAGTAGAGAACTTGCTGCGCTGGTTGCTGAGGTTGAATCGGCTGGTGGGGCAGAATCCGATAGTGATGAGGAAGACGATGCTGCGGTTCTAGGCCCACAAAGTGAGTCAGAACGGGCGGCAATTATTGAAGCTCTGATTTTTGTTTCTGACGAGCCCCTTACC
>JBKPQV010000048.1:0-6357 GCA_046734235.1 Acidobacteriota bacterium | reverse complement strand
ACCGCTACCGCGACGTGGTACTGACTTCCTCCAACTAAAGTCACAACAAACCTAAGGCTAGTCGCAGGGCATGTGACACCGGGTTCTCTAGTAAACCAAACTGAAAGGGCGGCCGCCTGGCCGCCCTTTCAGTCTAGAAATCCTCGGTTCTAGAAATTCAGCTTCAACC
Source organism: Acidobacteriota bacterium (assembly GCA_046734235.1). GTDB lineage: Bacteria > Acidobacteriota > Blastocatellia > Pyrinomonadales > Pyrinomonadaceae > PSRF01. Next base: position 6,188 of record JBKPQV010000048.1, on the reverse strand, counting down.
CAAATTGGAACTGCCTTGGATCAAACGCCGCTGTGGGCCGGCTGTAGTATCTACCGTTGTCCGCGCGTTGGTTGAAGAGGCGAACGTCGTCGATAAACGGCGACGCAGCAGCTTCATTGAACCGGTTAAAGAGATTGAAGCCTTCGGCAATAATCTCAAGCCGGAATCTCTCACCGAGCGGAACCAACCTGGCGACGCGCATGTCTACTGATACATACCGATGGGTTACACCAGCGTTGCGGCCCAAACTGCCGCTAGTAAACACACCACCAGTTATCAATGGCGCGCAACCTGTGGTTCCAGCGACGCACAACGTGCCATCAGCAAGAACCGTCGGTCTATCCGTCTGGTTCGACTGGTCGTTGTTCGTGTCCTGATTACTCAAGATATTGAAAGGCCGACCGGTCGAAATTTCGACAATTGGCGCCACGGTGAAGTTCGATAAGAACCTGTGAAAACCATCTCTCTGGTTCCATGAGCTCGGTGAAGCGACAATCCCGCTAAACACAAACCGATGTCGTTGATCAAACAACGAATCGGCACGTTCAGCCGCAAAGTTTCGATTGTCCTGAGGCAACAGCAAAGTTTGCAGGTCTGACGAATCGTCGATTGAGTGTGACCAGGTGTACGAAGCCAGAAATTGGAAGTGATTTGAAAATCGCTTCTTCAGATCCACGTTCAATGCGTTGTACACCGAATTGCCATCGGAAGTTTGCGCGTTGATTGAACCGAACGGAGAGATAGTTCCTGGCGTTCGGAGTGAACCAGCCATTGCACCGTTCAGAACAGTTGGTGTTACCAGTCCGCCTGACAATGCCTGGGCCAGGAAATAGTTCGGAGCACTTGGTCGGAAGAAGTTTGCCACGCCCGCATTTATGATACGGCTACCGAGATTCGATAAGGGAGCCGCAACCATTCCCGGAACGATCAGGGCGAAAGTTTGGCCCTGCGTACCAAATGTTGGGGCACCCGTCGGTGTAACTTGATTGAAGCAGATCAGTGGTACGCCGCCAGGGCATGGAAATAGTGGAATAGCGACCGTGTTCGAACTCGGAATCGAAAATGCGATTGCTTCAGTCGTGCTGACTGGATTACGCCCAGCCCATCTATTGAAGTTCTGAATTTGCAAATCCGTCCGTGGCGCGTTCACATCCAGCGGATGCGGAAGATGATGTGCACCAACAAAGATATAACTTCCAGACAACGTCATGTCTTTAGTGAGTTCACGTTCAACAGTGAAGTTGCCTTGATTGGCGTAGGCATATTCAAAGTCTTTTTGAACATGAAGGGTGAAAGGAAGAACTGGTCCAAAACCTGGAAACGTTTGATCGTTAAATCGTTGGCGACCTAACTGGTACTGCGCGCCAGCGGCGACCCCTGGAGTCACCACGCCGGCCGGACAAATGGCTGATACTGGCCCACCTGGAGGACAAACCGTTCCCTGGAAGACTTGAACAGCATTTAGCAGAGACGTCTGTAATGGACTTCCTGGTGTCAGGATACCCTGTTGCTGCTGTACGGCGTCCCCGATGTCGGAGTTAAATGCAATTGCCAGGAGTGGATGGTCGTAAAAAATTCCAAAGGCAGCGCGGACAACAGTTTTGCCGTTGTTTTGTGGATCCCAGGCAACTGCAAGGCGTGGCGCCCAATTATTCTTATCGCGCGGAAAACCTTGTTGGACCCCCATCGCGTCCTGCGCCGCCAGCACCTGCGCTGCGCTCAGCGATATACCTGAAAGCGGGTCGGTAAGAGGCAACGTGCCGATTTGTTCTGTCAATTCGTAATCATATCGAACGCCATAGTTAAGGGTTAGATTCGGCCTTATCTTCCATGAGTCTTGTCCAAAAAACGCCATCGGTTTGTTTCCAATACGGCTAACAGGATTTCCAAATCCCTGGATGTAATTTGCCGGGAAACCCAAACCATATTGTTGAACTGGCGTGAAGTCGGGTGCCGGTGTACCAGGAAGTGTCGCAAATGCCGGATTCAAAGTTGCGGCTGATAAACCGCCGAAGTTGAACAGACCGGCAAAGTTCAACTCAAAGATCGCTTCGGGAATTCTTACGAAAGCAATGTCGCCACCGAACTTAAAGTTGTGATTGCCGACAACGAGATTGATGTTGTCAGTAAACTCATAGCGCGTTTCGGTGCGGAAAACTGGTGAAAACAATTCGCGGCCGATAAATGCAGTTCCGGAAATATTGAATGCTACTGCATCTCCGTTTTGAGACTTGAATACTGCGCGTCGCTCACCAAAGTTAAAACGGGCCTCGTTTATCGCTCGAGTGGAAAGCGTCGAAGTCAGAGTAGTGACTGCAGAGAAGTCGCGCAATTTTTGAATGCCGGTACGCGAGAAATCGTTCTGGCCCAGTGATTGGTTCTGCGACTCGACCTGAATACCTGTGATCGTGCTCGGGTTATAACCAAATCTGAAGCTGAATTGATGTTTGGGCGTGATCAGGTGATCGAGCCGTAACGAATTAAACGTAGTGCGATCAGTTATTGGAAACACTTGCTGAAGATTATTTAATGGTCGGAAAGCAATAAACTGTCCAGCAGTATTGGTTGTTCCTGTTGGTACCGGCGCTCCAGATAAGAAGAAGCGCGGACCAATGACTTGACCCGCTGTTATTGCACCACCCGGGCTTAGTAATGGATTGGTTCCTGTTAAAGCTGTAACACCGCCGCTCGAGGCAAGGGTTGCGTATTGAACCGCTGCGCCGGCGATCGCCTGACCCTGTGCGACGTTAGCTGGAACACCAGACTGAATTAACTGCGTCGCAGTTGCCAACAGTCCCGTCACATACGTGCTTTGCGGAGTAGTGATGTTTCTGAATGTTTGAGTGAACGGGAGAAACGGGGCCCCGATGGTAACACTGCTGTTTAGCCCACGAGCGACATCGCTGGTGAAGAAGCCCGACTCATTTCGTCGTCGCTGTTCAAACGCGAAGAAAAAGAAAGTGCGATCCTTATCGAGCGGGCCACCGAGCGTGGCACCGTACTGTGTTCGCGTAAAGGGCGGATCCTCGATTGGCGCGAAGGCATTGCGCGCTTGAAAACTCCGGTGACGAAGGAACCCGAAAATGTTTCCGTGAAAGTCGTTCGTCCCTGACTTCGTAACAACGTTCACAACACCACCCGCTGATCTGCCAAACTCCGCTGCAAACGAATTCGTTACGACCTGAAACTCTTGCACTGCTTCCTGGCTAACAGTGGAACGTGAAGCGTTAACCGAGTTGTCAGTGTTATCGGCGCCGTCTACCTGTACTAGATTTGATCGGCCGCGCTGTCCACCAAAATTCAAACCCGTGGTTGGTGCTGGTCCAATGGGCCGTCCATTGTCACGTCCAACGGTCGAGGTAGTCAGAGCAAACGAAAGGTAGTTGCGTTCGTTGATTGGGAGGTTATTGATTCGTTGCTGATCGATAGTTGTGGCGATTGCCGTCTTTGAGGTTTCAACGATGTCTGCTGTCGCATCGGAAATAGTAACGCTTTCGGTAATCTGTCCGGGTTCGAGAGCAACGTCTACCGTGGCGGCCTGGCCCACTGTGAGAGTGACCTTACTCAACACAGCTCGCTTGAAGTTAGCGGCCTCTACTGTAATTTCGTAATCACCCGGCGTGAGATTAACAATGCGATAAAAGCCTTCTTCATTCGAAGTCGCGGTTCGCGACAGATTCGTGCCAGGGTTTCGAGCAGTGACAGTCGCATTTGGAACCACTGCGCCAGTAGAGTCCTTGACAGTCCCTTCAAGATCCGCCGCTGCCGATTGTGCTTGCCCAAGAGCAACGCTCGTAAACATTAGAATGAGCATCAGAAGAGAGGTTAGTTGAATCGATCTGCTGAGCCAGGTCTTTAGGGATACAAACATCGTCGTATTCTCCTTAACTAGTTTACGAACGCGATAACTCTTTTGGTTAACTTAAGATTCTTCTATTGACCAGCTGGAAGAGAAGCCATTCGGAGTTTCACTCTCCATAATTTTCAACCGACGCGTGGGAGTGTCGCCGCTTCTAATTGTGGCTCCGCAGGAGATTGGAGCAATGTCAGAGAGACACCAACTGCTCAGCCTTTTTACTCCAAAAGAGTCGAAGTGGCAAGCAGTTATATTTCGGGTTATGAGTACATTACGTTTAGTAATACGAGGTACTACATAAACTTAGCCAGGTCGTGGTGAGGCCGTATTCCCTTTGATATTTGAGCGCGTAGCCCGCGCCAACCAATTCCTAAACGTCTCGTTGGCGCCGCAGATCGTGATTACAAATTGTGCTAACCGAGGCTTATAAGCAACTCGTCGCAAGAAACTGCACACATGTAGTCGAGAACTAAACTTTTCTCGGTACTCGCGATCGTAATCGTTACTAATCGCTTCAATACCATCAAGTTCGTGCAATTTGTTCTGGTGGCGAACTATTACGTCCGCTACCAGTTTTCCACTTTCGAATGCCATTAACATTCCGCTGCCCGTAAACGGATCTATAAACGCCGCGGAATCTCCAATCGCGAGTAGCCCGTTTACGGGACTTGCCTGTTGTCGTCCAAAACTTTCCAGAGCGACGCTCAACCACCCGGTTGTAAAAGTCGCTGGTTCGAGTGTGAACGCAGCCCTAGGGTTGCGCATTACATTTTCACGAACCACTGCTTCGGGATCAGAGTGCGCATTGATCACCTCGTGCGCATCAACAATGAAACATAGGTTGCTCAGTCCGTTTTCGACAGAACTCAGGCCTCCATAACCTCCAGGATAGGAGTAAATTTCGCAAGCATTGCGGGCGCCTCGGGCACCCTTGACGTGCGTCTTAAAAGCTACCAGTCGCGGCTTCGCTCGATGTCGATTCGTCGAGCTGATTTTACGAACCAAAACACCTGATCTGCCTGTCGCGTCGATCAATACTCTGGCCGCACATACATATTCTGCAACGGGCGTTTTGATCTTTAGTCCTGCTAGGCCATCAGCGCTCTTGATCAAGTCAGTTGCCAACGACTGTTCCCAAACGTCGACACGCAAACTCCTGGCACGCGTCAACAGATTGTCGTCCATTGTGTAACGACTTAAGCCAAGTGCTAATGTGCCGCCGAACCAACGACTTGGAACGGCAAAACGCTTTCCACGATGAGAATAGAAAATCGTTTCGCTAATCGCCGCCGGGCCTGAAGTCTGCATGTCGAGGGCGACACCGAGTTCTTCAAAATGAGCTATGCACTCGGGAGAAATAAACTCTCCGCACAACTTGATCCGCGGAAAGGTTTTTTTTTCGACGAGCAAAACCCGAAGATTGTTTTTCGCCAGATGTATCGCCGCACTCGTTCCGGCAGGACCAGCCCCCGCAATGATGACGTCGTATTGTTTGGGAGAACCGTTCATTTACACGACTCAACTACGCAGCCTTTTCACCACTGTTGCGCACATTTGCAACTGTACACGTTGTTGCGCCTGACCCGGTCGCGCTCAAAACCAAGCGGAAAGGGAAGTGCCTTTCCACGGAAACATCTTTCATCCCTGCAGCATGGGCCAATTCGCGAAGCTCTCCTGGTTTAAAACTCCGCAATATTGAGAGAGCGCCGTCTTCTCGAAGTAGGCGGGTATGTAAGACGATTTTTCCGACCGTCGTATAGAGCAGATACGCGATCGGGTGACGATGGAGATCAATGACAAAGACTTTTCGTTTTGCTACTCGCGTCATCTCACGAAAGATTTTAACGATTTGCTCTTCAACAAAGTGATGAGTGAATAGTGAACAAATGACGAAATCGAATTGGCCGCTGCCAAATGGCAACGTCAGGGCATTGCCACGAACCGATTTGATGTCATCAGTCGACTCGTTGAGAATCGCTTGCGCCGAACGCTCGTTTAACTCCAGGCCAACTCCGAACAGAGATCGCTTCGTTTGCCGGGCCCACTCTGAAGTTACCCGCAATAACTCTCCGGAGCCGGCGCCGACATCGAGCACGGAGATTTCCTTCAGACCTGAATCCGCTACTTCGCGCAACAGAGTATTGCGAAGAATGTGCGCGTCACCCATCCAACGATTCACACGTTGGAGTTCGATAATGCAGCCTTCGTACTCGTCGGCTGTATAGTTGCCAGTGTCGATGTGTTCGAGGTCATAACTGCGTTGCTTGAATCTGCTGAGCATTATGAGTCTCGACTTTACCTGCTGAGTTTTTCGATTACCAGAGCGCTGTTC
>JBKPQV010000047.1:0-4524 GCA_046734235.1 Acidobacteriota bacterium | reverse complement strand
CTAGTACCAGACGCAAAGGTTACTGTTACTCAACCCGTTACTGGCTATAAACAGACTGCTCAAACAGACGCGCAGGGTGCTTTTAAGCTAGTTAACCTGCCATTCAATACCTACAAAGTTCACGTCGAAGCATCAGGCTTTCAACCAGCCGATGAATCAGTCGATCTCGAGTCAAACATCCCTATCAATCTGGATCTAGCTCTATCGCTCGAACAAGCGAATGCGTCGGTTACCGTAAGCACTGATACAGGCGCTCTGGTCGAAACTGATCGCACGTCTTCTGATACTGATCTCAATCAGACCATTCTTGAACGACCGTTGGGGGCTGCGCCGTCACGAGCTATCGAATCGATGGTCGCGTCCACGCCCGGCTTTGTGACTGATGATAACGGAAGAATGCACCCACGAGGTTCTGAATCACAGGTGCAATACGTCATCGATGGGGTACCTGTAACTGACAATATGTCGGCGATCTTTTCAACCAGTTTGGACGCGCGCACGCTCAGAACGGTGGAAGTGTTGACCGGAGGAATTCCGGCTGAGTTTGGCGACAAATTAGCTGGTGTGATCAATGTAAATACCCGATCGGGGCTGGAAGGACCAACTCAAGGCGGAGTCTCTTTTTCCGGTGGTAGTTTCTCAGCTGGAGAGGTAGCGGCGGACTTTGCGACGCATACGAAGAAACTCGGCTTCTTAGCGAACCTTTCGGCAAGTACGTCTCAACGTTATCTGGATCCACCATCGCTGGATAACTTTCACAACTTCGGACGATCGGGAAAAGGTTTCTTCCGCCTCGACTATCAATTTGACGCCAACAACACGATTAAAGGCATTTTCAATTTTGGAGGCTCAAATTTCCAGGTACCTAACAGATTCAATCAAGAGGTTGCTGGACAGGATCAGCGTCAACGGTTACGCGATAACTCGGAAAACATCACTTTCCAGCACATCTTTTCACCAAACACCGTTGCCCAGTTCTCATTCTTTCATCGTCAAAGTAACGCCAAACTTACAAGCAACGCGCTATCAACTCCGGTAGTGGCGGGTCAAGATCGCACGTTGCAAAACTACGGCGGGATTGCGTCTTTCACTCTTACGCGTGGATCGCACAACATCAAGTTTGGCGGACAGTTCACGATCACTCCCGTAGACGAACACTTCAATTTTTATCCGACGGTAACGTTTCCCGATCTCGAGGATGAAAACGGAAATGTTTTTCCTAATCCTATAAATAATTTCAACTTCGCAAACCCATTCGTCTTCAATGGTTCTAAGACAGGCCGCACCTTGAGCGCCTACGTTCAGGATAGATTCACCGTCTTTAAGAATCTGACGTTGGATTTAGGTGTACGTTACGACAACTACAAACTACTCATAAGTGAACAGGCATTAAGCCCGCGGGTAGGCTTTGCTTATTACGTTCCTAAGACGAAGACAACCTTCCGGGCCTCTTACAATCGGCTCTTCCAACCACCACCAGCCGAAAACTTACTCCTTGCGAGTTCGGCCGAGGCAGCAGCTATTTCTCCGATCGCGGTTCTCCAGGGAGTGACAACTGTCAATCCCGTGCTCCCTGATAAAGAACATGCTTTTGAGGCTGGGGCACAGCAACTCCTTACCCAATTCTTCCGGCTTAACCTGACGGTCTATCAGAAGCGAATTGTGAACTTCTCTGATAAGGATCAGTTTTTCGAAACTGGTGTGATTTTCCCAATTGCAATCTCGTCTGGCCGTGTAACCGGCGAGGAAGTGCGATTGGAATCAACCGAAATCCATGGCTTCCGTTCATTTGTCTCTTACGCAAATGCACGGGCTTATGGTGTAACTCCTGTTAATGGCGGTCTTTTTCTGGGCGAGGATCCGCAAGATTTATTCCTGGATGGACTAAAGTTCGCTAACGATCACGATCAACGAAACGAAGCTCAGTTTAATCTTAGCTATAACCACCACAAGTCGGGTCTCTACGCGATCTTTAACGGTCGGTATGATTCTGGCGTACCAGCCGACTTGGAACCCGGGACAACTCTCGCTCAATTTGTCGCTCAGGGTTTTGACCCTCGGCTGTACAACGAACTCGATTTTCAACGCGGCAGAGTCAAGCCCAGGATGATTCTTGACTTCTCGATTGGTGCTGACCTTATGCAGAAAGAACGGGTGTCAATGAATCTGCAATTCGACGTCCAAAACCTGACAAACGAGTTATTTCTGTACAATTTCGAGTCCGTTTTTAGCGGCACTCACGTGGGTTTTCCGCGGCTTTTTAGTGGAAGACTGAGCCTACGGTTCAAATAGTTGGAACTGCCCCTTAATATCGGGCGTATTTTGTTTCGACAGCAAATGAAATCGACCCTTTGAAGCGTCTGGCCAGGTTTGACACTAAAAGCTGGGCGCTTCTAGAATACGGCTCGTTGACACATAGCCTTTCGCTCTTGGCGCTTGAAACATTGAGGATTTAGCCATGAGTCTGGTCAAGATTATCGTAATCACAATTATCGTGATTTTGAGCATCCTGCTTTTCGGTCGCTTTTTTGTGTAGCCGAAGGGATGGTCTTACCTCGTTCCGCGCTTCTAATATTTCGCTCATCATCGAATTTGCGATCGTGGCTCGCTTGCCTGTTGTTGATTTTGGGCTCGAGTTATGGAACCACGCTTAAGGCACAAGATCCAGACGTTGAAGATGTTGTTCGCGTGAGTACCGATCTGTCAGTGTTCCCCGTCCGAATTCGCACCAAAAATCGCGGTACTCAAATACAACTCACAGAAGCGGACTTTCAGTTAAAGGATCCGGATCAAGTCACCACGTCGTCATACTTTGCCTCTGGAGCTGATCGAGTGGCGCTCTTGTTTGCTCTGGATGAGTCAGGCAGCCTCAGGCAAATACTTGCGCAGCAGCGTGACGCGGCCGTCGCGCTGTTCGAACGCTTTGGAGGCAATTCCAAAGTTGCCGTGCTGCGTTTTTCCGATCGCTCGACCGTTGTGGTTCCTTTTAGTGACGACAGCTCATCTGCCCGCTCGGCATTTAGCGGTCGCGCAATCAGAGATACCAGGACTGCAATCTTTGATGCAGCAGGCGATGCGCTCAAATTGTTTGCCGATGCTAAGCGCGACCCGGCCGAACGACGCATCGTGATCCTGATCAGCGACGGACTCGATAACACGAGCGTTAGGAGCGCTGCGTCAGTAATCGCGGAAGCACAAAACTCCAATATCTCTTTCTACACGATACAAATTCCTTTATTTGAACCGCGAGATGGACATCTTGCGGTGCGTGGTCCAAGTCGCGGATTTAAAGAATTGGCAGAGAAAACCGGCGGCAAGTATTTTTTGACAGCGGACGCCAAGAGTGCCCTGGATCCAAATCGCACAAACAACTTGACTTCAGTATTTCGTGCCATCGAGGAGGATTTGCGAAGTCAGTATGTGATCGGTTTTTATGTCGGGGAAAAGGCGCGTGACGATCGACTACATAAAGTGTCGATTACGCTCAATCGACCAGACGCCGAATATTCAATTGCTCAGTTTGGGTTCTCGCGCACCCACAATTTCTCGATAAAATTATCGCCACGGAAAAGCGATCAATAGTTTTTATTTCGGATAGGAGAACAAAACCAACACATGTCTCAGTCAGATGAGCTCAGGTTACGAAAGATCAAGCGGGCACTTGTTAGTGTTTCGGATAAAACAGGAATAGTCGACTTTGTCAGATCGTTGCGGGAGTTTGGCGTTGAAATAATCAGTACCGGCGGCACGGCGAAGGCACTCCGAGAGGCAGGCATCGAAGTTAAAGATATTTCGGACCTCACTGGATTTCCAGAAATGATGGACGGTCGTGTGAAGACTTTGCACCCTCGAGTACATGGCGGTCTTCTCGCACTGCGCGATAATCCAGAACATATCGCTGCAATGAAAGAACATGGCATTGAACCTATTGATCTGGTCGTGGTGAACCTCTACCCGTTTGCAGAAACAATCAAACGGAAAGATGTCACCCGGGAAGAGGCGATCGAGCAGATCGATATCGGTGGACCATCGATGATTCGATCGGCAGCAAAGAATGCACAAGACGTGGCGGTAGTGGTTTCATCCCGCAGCTATGACCAAGTCGTCCATGAACTAAAGCAGAATCAGGGAGCACTCTCTCTAAAGACCAGGACGGCACTAGCGGTTGAAGCCTTCCAGCAGACTGCTGCATACGACGCTTACATCAGCGCCTACCTCGCGGGCTATTTCGACAAGTCGGCATTGGCGATGGGGACCGGTGGCATTGCAATGGGTGGCGGTGGCTCCCATGCGACTGGCTTTGATGCCTTCACTCACCCTAAAGGTAATGAAGAACAACTCGACGAATCCTATGAGAACGCCGCAGCTGACGAGTTCTCAGTTGAACAATTTCACGGTTCCTTGCCCGGCCAGAAATCGTGGTCCATTAGCAAGATGGCGGACTTGAGATACGGCGAAAATCCCCATCAGGTCGCAGCACTGTATCAGACATCGACAAAGAGTGGCTTAGCAAATGCGCTTGTG
>JBKPQV010000046.1:0-7654 GCA_046734235.1 Acidobacteriota bacterium | reverse complement strand
TCGCGTTTCTTACTGTGATATGTCTTGGTTCGGTTTCATTCGGCCAGGAAAAACCAGCCGATGGCGACGTCGTGCGCATCACGACAAATTTGGTGCAGGTTGATGTTGTTGTCACTGACAAGGACGGAAAGCTAATCACAGATCTTAAGCCTGAGGAAATACAATTACTTGAAGACAGGCGGCCACGCAAGATTACCAATTTCTCCTACATTGCTGCAGATGCAAAAAACACAACCCCAGCAAAGCCTGTAGACAACAAAGCTCCCGGCATCCCTCCAAATCGATTGCGCCCGGAGGACGTACGAAGAACGATTGCTCTCGTAGTCGATGATCTTGGCCTTTCATTTTCCAGTACTCACTTTGTGCGACGTGCCCTGAAACAGTTTGTAGACCAACAGATGCAAACTGGGGATCTCGTAGCGATCGTACGCACAAGTGGTGGTATCGGTGCGTTGCAGCAGTTTACGGCCGATAAGCGTCAGCTTTACGCAGCGATCGATCATATTAAGTATTACCCGGGGGGCCGCAGTAATGTGGGAGCGTTTGGACCGATTGGACCAGCTACGCCTGGCAGGTTTGGCGAGCAAGTTGATGCGCAAAATAAGGAGTTGGAGGAATTTCGTTCTGACTTATTTGCGGTGGGTACCCTTGGAGCAATTAGCTATGTGGTTAGAGGTTTGAGTGATCTGCCAGGTCGCAAGTCGATCTTGTTGGTTTCAGACGGGTTCAAACTAATGAACTTTGACCCGGTAAATCGCAATATGGGTTTGAATAATAAAAGTAGGAGCGACCGAACCCTGCAAAGATTAGAACAACTCATTGACGAAGCGAGTCGCGCATCAGTAGTGATCCATACAATCAACGCATCGGGTCTGCAAGCAAACTCTTCACTGAGAGCTGAAGATTCTCTGGCTGACTCAAACGATTCATCAGGGGCTAGAACTGCCGGACAGCTCGAGCAAGCTTTGCGCGATCGAGGCAACGCTGCCCTGGATTTACAGTCAGGTCTTGATTATTTGGCAGACGAGACCGGCGGTATGGCAATTCATAATTCTAATGACATCGCCGGTGGCATCAAAAAAATAATCGACGAGAAGGGTTATTACCTGGTTGGTTATCGACCAGATATAGCTACCTTCGATCCCAGGACGGGACGCAATACCTTTCATCACTTATCACTCAAAGTATTACGGCCTGGTAAGTTCAATGTGCGAATGCGTAACGGCTTTTATGGCTCCGTCAGTGACGATAGAGCGAATTCCGCAATAGGAAGTGCACGCGAACAGATCCTGCACGCACTCATTTCTCCTTTCGGTGCCGCCGGCGTTCCGATTCGCCTAACGTCGCTCTTTGCCAATGACGCAAAAGTGGGTTCCTTTATGCGATCACTACTTCACGTTGACGCCAGCGCTCTCACGTTTACAAATGAACCGGACGATTGGCACCAGGCACAGTTTGATGTTGTTGGAGTTACCTTCGGTGAGGACGGCAAGATCGTCGATGAAGTTTCTCGTGTGGATAGATTACGAGTACACGGCGATACCTATCAGCGAGTGCTGAAGACCGGTTTCGTTTATATGGTTACTGTACCCATCAAAAAGCCAGGCGCTTACCAATTGCGCGTCGCTTTGCGAGATCAAACGTCAGAGCTAGTAGGATCCGCGACTCAGTTTGTCGAGGTTCCGGACATAAAGAAGCGCCGGCTTGAACTTTCCGGCATCCTTCTGAGCGCCACGCCACCGGCACCAACACAAAGGGAATCACAGGCTGCCGTTCCCGACGAGTCAGCTCAAGCAGAAGTCAGTACCTTCGATCCTGCCAACAGTGCTGCCGTTCGCTACTTTCGTCAGGGAGAAACGATGCGGTACAGTTTTGTAATCTACAACCCGCATTTGGATACACCGACGAGCCAACCACAAGTGCAAACACAGGTGAAAATTTTTCGTGATGGTCAACCTGTCTTCACAGGAAGATTGCAAAACCTCGCGTTGAACAATCCGCAAGACATGACCCGCCTTTCCGCCGCCAGCTCACTTAAACTCGGAGCTGACATGGTTCCGGGTGAATACATTCTTCAAGTGATCGTGAACGACCTTCTTGCTAAAGATAAATATGCAACAACTTCACGGTGGGTTGATTTCAAGATCCTGCCTTAGCACTAAAGCAATGAAACTCTTCTCTGCGACTCTGCGTTGTCTGCGCCTCGGCGTTGAAAGCTCTCGACGCAGAGGCGCAGAGAACGCAGAGTCGCAGAGCCGCGAAGTCACAGAGTGCATTTCTTTGAATAGAGACAAGACGGAGAGACTCAAGCGGCGCGTTTGGTCAGTCTCACACTCGCGTGCTATTTTCACACCCGTGCCGGGGTGGCGGAATGGCAGACGCTGCGGACTTAAAATCCGTTGTCCGAAAGGACGTGCGGGTTCGACTCCCGCCCTCGGCACCAATTCCTTAATCTCACGTTTCAAACAGCATGGCACTCGCTCGTCGATTCAAACGGGGACTGCCGCTGAAAAGCATGGGCGACTGAATGCTGGCCCAGTCGCCCACCGGATCGAAAATGATGTGAATCACTTGAGGTCGCCAACCGCATAACCCGCAAGGTGCGCCGCTGGTGAGCGGTTGGCGGAGGAGTCACCGCATGACCGACGATGGTCCTTCTGAACTTTTGCCCAGCCTTCCCAAGAAGGAAGTTATCGAAACCAAGACTAAAGAAATCACTTGGGGTGATCGTGTGGACGACGTGACGTAGAAGGATCCGGTGATCGTGTCGAGGATGATCTGAAGTCTAAATTCAGATGTTTGAATTGGCACCGTCCGCGTCAGTTTCCGTTCCTGGCCGTTCTTCACGACGCAGTCCCTTCACTTATTCCAGACGATGCCCGACGCCAGTTGAACACACGTTGGGTGGGAACCCTGGAAGCGGGCTGATACCGTCGGGTGCGAGGAACACTCCCGTCGTCGTCTGGCTAAAAATGTCGGCATCCGCGATCTCGATAGTTCGTGTAAGCCTATGCGTGCCAAGCCAAACGCCGGATGAGTTGAAAACGAAGAACTCGGACACGGTGTTGAAGGTGTGATCGCTCACGCGCTGCCATACGCCGTAATCGTTGCTTAATTTGGCGCCAGCCGGCGGAAGAAACTGTGCATTCGTGGTGGTCGCATTCAGAGTGCCCCCTTTGGCGAAGGTTATGAGCGCTTTGAAAGCGGCTCCTGGAATCTCGTCGCCCGAAATACAGTTGCGGGGCGTGACGTCAACGCGCCACGTCCCCTCCAGAACCTTTGCCTCCCCTTGAGTGGTTGCGTCGACACGCCACAGGGTCGACGGCAAAATCGTGCCCGCCAGCGCAAGGACGAACGCCGTAGTCATGCCATAAACTGTTTTGCTGATTCTCGAATTCATTTTTTCTTTCTCCTCTCCTGCGAAAGATTTCGTAACTTTTCCGATGAACTAGCTACTCTCGCCTTCGCGACAAAAAATCGCGCAGTCGAGAGATGAGCGCCGACGTGTGCGGCAAAATCACCGCGAATGTTTCAGGCTGTGCGGCATCCAAGTCCGCCTGAACGAGCGTCACATCGATGGTCAGTCGGTCATCCTCGGCGCCCGGCCCTCGGTTGTCGGTCACGAGTTTCCGGCTGTAGCGAACGATCTCAATGTGTGTCGTCTTCAGAAGGGAAATCTCCTCTCGTTCTATTAGCGACCGTGGAAGTCGTGCTCTATAATTCCGTTCCCCGAACACGCGACTTGCGGCAGCGGCGGTTGGCGGTTCTTTCGTCAACGCTCGGCAAAATACGCTGCTGCGGTTTCTGCGTAACGAAAGCAGGCTGAAAACAAATTGAAATTTGGGTGAAAATGACGGCTCGCGATCTAAAAAATGGTGAACGAACGGATAATTCGGCGACGCTTGGAAAGATGGGCGACGAAAAGCTCCAACTATTTGGTGACTACGTTCTCGACACGGCGCGAGGCTGTCTGCTGCACGCCGGCCGGCCGGTTCATCTGCGGCCGCAGGCTTACCGCGCGCTCAAGTTCCTCGCCGAAAACCGCGGGCGGCTAATTACCAAAGACCAACTTATCGAAGAAGTTTGGGAAGGCCGCGCTGTCACGGATGATTCGCTGGTACAGTGCCTGCGGGATGTGCGGCACGCGCTTGGCGACAACACCGCACAGATTCTCAGGACTGAGCGCGGACGAGGTTACATCTTTGATCCAATCGATGATTCACAAACTACCGCCTGGACCGAACAAGTTGATGTCATCAGGGTAGTGGTCCAGGAAGAGGCAAAGCAGCTCGCGCGAGATAAGATTGAGGCACCTCAGTCGGCGAATTTATTGACGAACGATTCAGCGATTGCACCGGCTCCCACGAAACTCTTTCCCTCGCCTGCGACATCCGCATCGATCCCCGCGACACGCACGCGCTATCTGACTGCTTCGTTAATCGCGTTAGCTTTGATCGCTGCGGTCGTCGTGGGGATTTTGATCTTTAGACGGGTGACGGCTCGAGGAGCACCGATCACGTCGGTGGCTGTCTTGCCTTTCGTTAACGCAAGTGGAGATGCTCAACTTGATTACGTGTCCGATGGATTGAGCGAGAGCTTGATTGATCGCCTCTCGCAAATACCTGGTCTTAAGGTTATCGCCCGCAGCTCATCCTTCAAATACAAAGGCGAGCAGGTCGATCCGCGCGAGGTAGCTAAAGCATTAGGGGTTGAAACCGTAGTCGTGGGCCGTGTGGTGCAGCGTGGACAAGACCTGGAAGTGAGGGCTGAGCTGGTTGACGCACCTGAGGGAACACAGATTTGGGGCGAGCAGTACAGCCGCCGCGCCGATGATATACAAACTGTGCAGGAACAGATCGCGAGGGCGATCTCTGAGAAGCTGCGCCTACATCTGACCGGCGAACAGGAGCAGCGGCTCACCAGACACGCGACGGAGAACTCGCAGGCCTATCAGTTCTATCTCAACGGGCTGTTCCACTTCAGGCAGGGCGGTCTCACAGATATGAAAAAGGCGTTCGACTACTTCAGTCAGGCAGTGGCGATGGACCCTGAGTTCGCGGTCGCCTGGGCTGGCTTAGCGCGGACCCACCACAGGTTTGCAGGTAACAGTTGGCTAGAACCGAAAGAGGCTAACGCGAAGGCGAAGACAGCGGCGGAGAGGGCGCTGAAGTTGGATGATACGTTGGCCGATGCGCACGTGGCGATGGCACTCGTAAAGCAGCACGAGTGGGACTGGGCGGGGGCCGACCGAGAATTCCGGCGAGCAATCGAGCTGAACCCGAGTGAGGCCTCCGCTCACGATCGGTACACAGACTACTTGTCGTGTATGGCGCGGCACGGAGAAGCGTTGGCTGAGAACAAACGTGCCCAGGAGCTGGATCCCTTGCAGAGCACCTTGAGACGCCGTGAAGCTTGGACCTTACACTTGGCGCGACGTTCCAGAGAGGCGCTGCAACTGATGCAGCAGTTAATTAAACTCGAGCGGCCGACGATCGGCGCGCATGACTCACTCGCCTGGATATATGAAGGGAATGGGATGTACGCGGAAGCCGTGGCTGAGCGTCAGAAGGCGATCGACATAATCGGTGAAACTACGGGCGGCCTGTGTTACCTGGGCGGTGCGCTGGCCGGGGCGGGCAGAAAGGCTGAAGCGCAAGCCATCCTCGAGAAGCTGAAGACGACCAAAAATTATGTCTCGCCCGAGGAACTGGCGGGATTGTATGCCATGCTGGGAGATAAGGAGAGCGCGTTCGCTCAGCTCGAAAAAGCGTACGCCGAACACGATCTGCAGCTCCAGGCGCTCAAAATTGATTTGCGTTTGGACAGCCTGCGCAGTGATCCGCGCTTTCAGGACTTGGTGCGGCGCGTGGGATTGCCGCAATGAGTATTTCCCTTGAAACTTCAAAGTCCTGTATTCAGCCGTCAAAAAACCGGAGAACATAACGATGACCTGGAACCCTTTCGATTTCGCTCGATCTCTCTGCCAATTTTCCCCTAGCTTTCGACGGAGTTGAAGATGTCGCTTGAACCTTACAAAAATCCACAATGACTCTAACGAGCTCTTGTCGCTGGCTGAGGAATCTCACCATTGATAAAACCGTCGGTAAGAGCAGCTTTGGAACCATTGCCTCATAACGCATGGAGTTCAATCTGTCGAGTGAGCAGGCCATCGTATCCCAGCGAAGGATGGGGCTAAGATGGTGGCGGTTCGTGTTGATACTAGGCCAGACGAAGCGATACCTTGACGACCGCTAGGCGCATAAATACTGGCTTATCTCGTTTCGTAAGATTAGGTAATGGCCCGATCACGGGACTTAAAATCCGTTGTCCGAAAGGACGTGCGGGTTCGACTCCCGCCCTCGGCACCATAATTAATCTCACGGTTTTCACGATTTCCATCAAAGTTAGCCCTTGGCTGATCTCAACCCCAAAAGTAATCTAGATCGATGTGGAATTTTTAGCCGGACAGAATTGCAGTGAATTGTGTCCTGTAGAAGAAAAAGTACTAAAGAGAACCTGAAATCCGAATGATAGAAAGCATTCCGCACGTTCTTTACAAAGATTTCTTAAAATACACCGCCGACATTTGGAAAGTCAGTATCCTCAGCCGATTCGTGTCACCCCATGCTATACTCGGATTGCGAAATTCGGTGCAGATTTAGCAACGGAGCAAAGTAGATGAAACTCACGCGTGACATTCAAAGTCTCAGCACATTCAAACGCGACACCGCGAAACTGGTCCGCCAATTAAAGAAGACTGGTCAACCAGTAGTCTTGACGGTAAACGGCAAGGCAGAACTAGTCGTTCAGGACGCGGAGAGTTATCAGAAACTCTTAGAGGCCAAAGACAGAATGGAGGCCATTGAAGGAATCAAGCGTGGGCTCGAAAGCATGAAGAGAAACGCAGGTAAACCGGCAGAGAAGTTCTTTCAAGAGCTCTTCACTGAGAAAGGCATCTCAGAGCGCGAATGAAACGCTATGCCGTTGTCTTCGAGTAATCGGCTCAGGCTGACGTGCGTGAATCGTATGATTGGGGTCGACGCGCCTGGGGCAGGCACGAAGCACAACAATGGGTTCGCCAATTGCGTTCAGCGGTTTCAGAACAACTAGCCATCGTGCCCAAAGCGTTTCCGCTTGTCCCTGAAGATGATAAGTTCTTGGAAGAAATTCGGCAGATGGTTGTCGGTCGCTATCGCATACTCTTTACGATCAAAGGCCGCAAGGTCCATGTGCTCCATGTTAGAGGCGCCTATCTCCCAGACTAAGCGAGCCTGACGATAGGTAGTTCAAAACCTGACCAAGATTCTTGATTTAGTTCGAATTCTAGGACGGTTTTTATTTGACCGTTCCTGTATTTTCATTTCCGATGGCATATCCGATCATTGACGTCGAAGAAGTGTTCAGTGACTTTCTTGAAGAATTTGGAGGTGTGGTTAGTGATCGCGTCCCGAAAAGGACAAAAGGCCTCGAATGCTGATTTCATCTTTCATGAAAGCAAAGTCATTGCCGAACTTAAGATTCTAAAGTTGTGTGGGTTCGACTCCCACCCTCAGCACCATTCATAATCTCCCAATTGAGTTAAGTCACGCGATTAGTGATTGGTCGGATCGGGTCCCGTTCACGGTCCGGTTTGAAGCGATGGAGCCGCCATGAC
>JBKPQV010000045.1:0-5810 GCA_046734235.1 Acidobacteriota bacterium | reverse complement strand
AGCAATTTTTATTTGGAGACAATCTATGGCGTCCATCCGCACTGAACGGGAAACGGAATACCTGGGCCGTAAGAATACCTCATATGAACTTGATAACTACGGCATAAAGTCTCCAGCCCGTGTGTATTGGAATCTTAACGCAGCCGAACTTTATGAAGAGATTGCCCGGCGCAATGAAGGCATTATTTCAAACCACGGAGCCCTCATTGTCGATACCGGCGAGCATACCGGGCGCGCTGCCAAAGACAAGGCAATCGTGCGCGAACCGGGTAGCGCTGACAAGGTATTTTGGGGTGACGTTAATAAGGATTTTCCACAAGACAAGTTCAATGCTTTAAAAGACCGCATGATGGCCCACGCGACCGGGCGTGACCTATTTGTCCAGGACACCTTCGTGGGAGCGGACTCTAAGTATCGTTTGCCGATTCGCGTTATCAACGAATTGGCCTGGCATTCGCTATTTGCCAGAACGATGTTCATTACCAACTCTGAAGGCATTGAGCATCAACCTGAATTTACCATCATTAACTTCCCGAGTTTTCAGGCAGATCCACAGCGAGATGGCACACGCTCATCTACATTTATCCTTTTGGACTTTAGTCAACGACTAGTTTTAATCGGTGGTACCTCTTACGCGGGCGAAACCAAGAAGAGCGGTTTCACCCTAATGAACTACCTTCTGCCTCAGAAGGGTGTGATGAGCATGCACTGTTCGGCAAATGTTGGTGCGGCCGGTGACGTAGCCATCTTTTTCGGACTTTCAGGAACCGGAAAGACGACCTTGTCGGCGGATCCTGAACGACGATTAATTGGTGACGACGAGCACGGATGGTCCGACGACGGCGTCTTCAATTTTGAGGGTGGTTGCTATGCGAAGGTGATCAAACTTTCAGAAGAGGCTGAGCCCGACATTTATCGCACGACCAGGATGTTTGGCACGATTCTCGAGAATGTTGTGTTTGACGCTGCCACGCGTGTAATCGATCTTGATGATGCACGTAAAACTGAAAACACGCGCGCGTCGTATCCACTCACCAGTATCAACAACATCGTTCCGGAAGGTCGCGCCGGAAATCCGAAAAACATAATCATGCTCACCGCCGACGCGTTTGGTGTGCTTCCGCCGGTCTCGAGGCTAACTCCCGAACAGGCGATGTATCACTTCCTTTCTGGTTACACCGCGAAGGTGGCCGGCACAGAAAGAGGGATCAAGGAACCTGAAGCAACTTTCTCAACTTGCTTCGGCGCACCTTTCATGGTGTTGCATCCAGGCGTCTATGCTGACCTGCTTGGCAAGAAGATGGCACAACACAATGCTGCTTGCTGGTTGGTTAATACCGGCTGGAGCGGTGGTCCATACGGTGTTGGCAAGCGCATGAAGATCGCTTACACACGTTCGATGATTCGCGCCATTTTGAATGGTGAACTGGCTACAGTTGAGACAACGTCCGATCCAACATTTGGTGTCAACGTGCCTGTGTCTTGTCCTGGGGTGCCGGCAGAAGTGTTGCAACCACGTAATACCTGGGAAGACAAAGAGGCATACGATCGGCAGGCAGCAGATCTCGCACGACGGTTCAATGAAAACTTCAAGAAGTATGAAGCTGGTGTGTCAGAGGCTGTTAGAGCGGTCGCCCCCAAAATGTGAATAGGTCCTATGAGTCATATAGAACCTATACAACCCATTGGACCTGTTTCCCGCCACTGAACCCTCGACCCTTCCACTCAAAAACGCCAACCAACGCCAAAGCTTAATTGGAAATTGTTTTTTGTTTCCTCAGGCACCTGTACGAGTGTCGGGAAAGTAGCTACTACTCTTTGTGGATAGAAAATAATGGTGTCGCCGGCATCGATTCTAACAATGAGACGATCCGCCGGATAGAACTCCACGACTCCACCAACGTCCATTGCAAAATCCTTTTCGTGGTCCACACCGCAAACTGTAACGCTCGGTGTAGTCGAACAGTTACCCTTGGAAGTGAACTCGCCAAACCACATCACGCCTGGTCGCGCCTTTGCAAAAACACCGAACTTCTTTTTGCGAATGCCAGCCTTCAATCCAATGAATCCCTGCATCTTTTGGCCAAACTCTTCGTTCAAAAGGTGATTCTCAGGAAAGAAGTTTGCTTCAGCGTCGATTGCAAAATGTTTATTGAGATTGAAGGCATAGCGACCACCAATGCCTGCCATTGTTGAATTACCTCTAAAGTTATCGAGGGGAAATTGCCGGGACTGAAAATCAGAAAGACTAAGAATTGTAAGCAGACCACCGACCTCAGAGCGGTGTTCGTCAACTTGAGCGTTAGTATTACTACTCATTACTACCAGGCAGATCACTACCCACAATCCAGCGAAGAGTTGTCTACGCATAGGACCTCCAACAGTTCTAGGCTACTTCGAAAATTAGCTCAGCAATGAGTGTGCCTATTGAAATGATGTAGATTCTTGCCTTTGAAGGTCAGCGGTGAGGCTGGAAATACTGTCAATTGAAAGAATTTTATTACTGGCCACTAATGGTTGAGAGTAATTTTTGAAAACGAGGCTCAGTCACGAGGGTCGAGAATGCATCCTCGGCTTTTACCCGTTCGAGATCTTTAAATCCTAATGAGACTGCCTGCTCCAGTGCTTCAAGAGCAGCCTTTTTCTGACGCTTCAAAGCCTGGACGCGCGCGATTTCATAGTAGACGTTTGAATTCTTTGGATCGATCTCTTTTACCAATTGGTAATTCGCGAGTGCAGCCGTGAAATCATTGTTTCGGAGGCTCGACTGGGAAGTCTCATACGATTCGATCAATAGATGGCTGATGATTCGGCGAGCCAACCGGCGATCTCGCGTATCATTTGGAAGCTCTTTCTTTTTCTTCCATTCACTGAGACGAGCGATGGCGTCGAATCGTCCCGTACCAGTCTCTTCGGGATCGGGTGCCTTCGTCCACAACATCCGAATTTCGCCAGCCTCACGCAACTGCTTTTGATAGAGATCTTCTTCAGCTCGCACTTCCTTCTTGAATGCTTCGGATTTGTTAATCTGATCAGCCTTCAGCGCTAATGACTTGACGTCTCGTAAATCCTGAAAGTCGCGAACGATTGAGGCGAGAGAATTGTAACCGTCAACAGCATTTTCGTTTGTGAGTTGTTGTTCGGCGCTGGCAACGCGCCTTTGAAATTGATCCTCGACGAATTTTTGATCGAGAGGTGTCCTGCCCGATTTCATTGCCTGGAGGATCAACCATGCCAACGCATTGTCAATATTTTCCTTTGGAGCCCACTCGTGACCCCCACTGAAATTTTCGAAATGATAAGGCGCCGCTAATTTGCTTAGTTTCTTTTCGAGTTGCCACATCTCTCCGAAGTTGAAGTCGTCAACTCCAATGATCCCGAAATATGCAAATGGTGTTTTGGCATCAGGAGGAATGTCTCCAGGGTATCCAGCACCACTGCCAATGACTGCCGCCAGGCAGCCACGACAACGGCTGGCAAATGTTGATGCCAGTCGAGATCCGCCAGAGAAACCAGCGGCGTAGGTGCGTTTTTCGTCGATATTGAAGCGTGCATGAGCATCGTCCCAGAAGTTGCTGAAGATGTCGCCTATGGTTGACCAGTTCAATCCATTTCTTGAGTTGTTGGAACAGAGTACGACGTAACCATATTTTTCCGCGGCCAAAACGAATCGGTCTATCGCAACTTTGCCACGACCACGGGGATCCAAACAGAAGACTGTGGGCCAGGATTTTTCAGTAGTGTAATTGCTGGGAAGAAAGACAGCATACGACTGGTCAGTGTGATTCTTAATCACAACACTTTCGATAGCCTTGCCGGTCTGTATTGCAGAATCTGTTTGGGAGAGAGTTAGTTGTGGCCAGAGGATGATCGCGAGGACGAGCAACAGCGGTGGTGTGTGGGTAACGAGTCTCATTATCGCGGTGCAGAAAATATTAATGGATCAAAGCCGAGACCAATCCCAACAGTGGCTTGAAAGTTTCAAACTCACCCCGGCGGCCAACTAAAAGATCTTCCTGCAAGCACGTGTACGTGGAGATGGAAAACTGATTG
This sequence comes from Acidobacteriota bacterium, assembly GCA_046734235.1. Lineage (GTDB taxonomy): Bacteria > Acidobacteriota > Blastocatellia > Pyrinomonadales > Pyrinomonadaceae > PSRF01. Next base: position 1,757 of record JBKPQV010000045.1, on the reverse strand, counting down.
CCCAGCGCCGGCTCCGTTGTTAATGACGGTTCGATATCCTCCTTCTCCGTGACCCTGCTCATTGGCCAGCCGTGCGCCGATGCGCAGCAAGTGACCAAGCAATGGTTCGTCCTTTTGAGACGCTTCGTCCAATGATTCGAGATGCTCGGTTGGGATTACTAAAATATGCATCGGTGCTTGAGGATTGACATCACGAATTGCCACACAGCGGTCGTCTTTGTGTAGCACATCGGCGGGGATGTCACCGTTGATAATCCGACAAAATAAGCAACTCGCTTCAGACATTAATTTTTGCTCCTTGTTCAGGCTGTTTCGCTTATCGCTTGCGATTCTGGATGCAAGGCGGCAGTAACCGACGCGCGGATTCTTTCAATGTTCGCGCCTACTGCTCTCAACTTCGCCTCAATTTTTTCGTAACCTCGATCGATGTGATAGACGCGATCGATAATTGTTTCGTCAGGTGCAATCAAACCGGCAAGTACTAGTGACGCGGACGCACGTAGATCAGAAGCGATCACTCGAGCGCCGGTCAGCATTGTTGGTCCATCTACTATAGCCGCCTTCCCATCAATTTGAATTCGCGCACTCATTCGCTGCAACTCTGAAGCATGCATGAAACGATTCTCAAAAACAGTTTCCACGATTTCTGAGCGTCCATTTGCCTGGGTCATCAAAACCATGTACTGGGCTTGCATGTCGGTAGGAAATTCGGGATAGGGAGCCGTTGAAACTCCGCTTGCAGCAAGACCATTTGGACAGCTTACTTCCAGCGTGGTTGGATTCGCTTCGTGGATTTCCACTCCTACTGCTCGTAGTTTGTCGATCACGGCCGTTAGATGATCGGGGCGGCAGTCTTTTATTTCGAGTTCGCCTTTTGTTATTGCCGCGGCAACGATGAAGGTTCCCGTTTCTATTCGATCGGGAATTATTGTGTGCTCTGCTCCTCCAAGCGCTTCAACTCCTTCAATGTGAATCGTTTCTGTACCAGCCCCATTCACTCGCGCGCCCATCTTATTAAGCAACTCAGCGAGGTCGACAATCTCCGGTTCACACGCGGCGTTGTGCAGGATCGTTGTGCCCCTGGCGAGCGTGGCTGCCATCATTAAGTTCTCAGTGCCGGTTACGGTAACTTTGGCGAAATTAATTTCGGCCGCCCTCAATCGCCCTTCACTAGGAGCGCGTGCGACAACGTTTCCTCCTTCGAGCTTCACTTCAGCTCCAAACTGTTCAAAACCAGCGAGGTGGAGATCGATTGGCCGAGTTCCGATGGCACAACCGCCTGGAAGTGAAACTTTGGCTTTTCCAAATCTCGCAAGCAGCGGGCCCAATGCCAGCACAGAAGCGCGCATCGTCTTGACTAGTTCATAAGGAGCTTCGAATAGCTCGATGTGCGACGCGGTGATCTTGTGGGTTCTTAATTCGGGTGTGAGAACAGTGGCGCCGATATCTTCGAGCAGCCTTCGCTGGGTGATGATGTCGCGAACGTAGGGAATGTTGTGAAGGGTGATTGTTTCCGAAGTAAGCAGGGCAGCTGCCATGCAAGGCAGCGCAGAATTTTTGGCGCCACTTATCGATAACCGGCCGCGCAGCGGGCGACCTCCGGTGATTTTAAACTTGTCCACGATGTGGAGAGATTAATGGAAAACGCTAACGTGGGGAAGCGGCGATGGGGCGAGAGGGCGATGGGGCGAGAGGGCGATGGGGCGAAGGGGTGACGGGCGATGGGGCGAGAGGGCGACGGGGCGAAGGGGTAACTG
>JBKPQV010000044.1:0-5296 GCA_046734235.1 Acidobacteriota bacterium | reverse complement strand
TGATGCAATATCCGGTCACGCTTGCCTTGCCGAGTACTTTTCCATATGTCTGGGCTAAGTATTTCTTATCTTCGATACCAAGGATATAGACAGAGATCCCGGTTTTGTTTGCGCTCAAACCAATTTGATAAAACTCTCTGGATGTTCCATCAGCATATTTCATGGTGTGAGATCCATATCCAATATTAGGATTAGAAACAGTCTTACCATCACTATCTTTACCATCCAGGAACCATAATTTACGTGAGCGCATTACTTGCAGAATGCTGCGGTGCAACGCCCGCATGTCGCTGCGTTTTGGTTCAGGTTGGCCGCTAATATAATTTTGGATTTGTTCTTGTACGTTCATACAAAATATCTCACTAACTGTTACATGTGTGGGGCGGGATTGCCGTCAGACCATTTGTCTACCATTACCAAGACGACAGACAGTGGTGGGAAGGATTTGAGTTGTGGGTAGGCTTCAGCAGAGAGGTACCAGTAATTTACGGACAAGACTGGGGAGTTGGCTAGATTTGCGCCCCAGATTGCGTCGTTGTGGTTGGTTTGAAAGAACATAATGTGAGGGGCGTTGTGGTCGCGGCTGTCAGTTAGGTAGGAGGATTTGGACATCATGTAGCTGACAGTTCCCTGCTCGAGCGGTGGCAATTCTTTTTTGTCGATCGCGGCTTTGATTGCTGCAATGACTTTGAGTTTGGAATAGCCGGCTAGCAGCAAACTCGTGCGTTTGTAAGCGTACGGAAGAACGGAGCGGGCGCCTGGTGGGTTGAGGCAATCCGCGGCACGAACTTTGGGATTCCAGAATTCCGGGTGGTCGAACATGGCCATCCAGCCGCGTCCGACCCAGCAGACCCAACCGTTTTTTCCTTGAACCCCGGTCTCGTAGCCACGGCGGGTTAGGACGACGATCGAGGCGTCGCGAGAGATGGCGTCTGGAGCGGCGCTGCGGGCCAGTGCAATTTCGGCGTCGCGATCCATTAGATACTGTTCGACCGGCGCCATCGTTGGATATGGTTCTTTGGGGTCTTGCGCGGCTGCTGACCGGGTTGCGATCAGCACAGCTACGAGTACGAATGCGCTTAGAAAAATGCTGTGTATTCGATTTCGGGTCATGGCTTTTCTCCTACTCTCTAGTTTTTGACTGCTCCGTTTATATTTCGACTTCAGTGAGCCGCGCTTGAGGCACCGGACACGATAATCCGGTGGCAGCGCGCTGCGAGCAGCCTATTCGGTTGCTGCATTCGGAGCCGGGAAGAATAGAAGCTCGCGGACCTCACCCGGCGCATCGCAACTGATGGCACCCTTGCGCGCCCACGCGAGTGCCTCGTCCATATTTGCTGCTTCCAGTATCCAGAAACCGCCCATGTGCTCCTTGGTCTCGGTATATGGCCCATCGGTGACGAGCACCGTGCCATCAGGTTGCTTCCGCACCGTCTTTGCAGCGCTGGCCGGGGAAATTCCGCAAGCGAACTTCCTCACGCCGGAAGCAATCATTTCGCGGTTGAGCGCGTGGATCTCCTCCATCATCGCTTCGGTTACGGTGGACGGGTCGAAGTTGTCGGGTAGATAGTTAGCGACCAGATACTGTGGCATTAGTTTTCTCCTTTTTGTTCTGCGATCTGTTTCCGATGACTCGTTTCCTGTTCACTCAGAAACCGTAGTTTCATCGCTCTTTTGACCTATAGTCGTTGGCGAGACGGAAAATCGACAGCTATTCCAATATTTATTTCAGCTGCCGAATCCGGTCCTGCAGGAATTGCCGCTCCGGTTCCTGTTGGGTCAAAGTCAGAGCTTTCTCGTAGGAAGACCGGGCCTCAGCAGTCCTGCCGAGCCTCCGGTACATATCTGCACGGGCTGAATGCGCCAGGTAATAATTTGCCAATTCGCCATGTTCCAACAACGCGTCGATATGGTTCAGTCCGGCCTCTGGACCATCGCACATTGCAATTGCAACCGCTCGATTTAGTTGCACAACAGGCGAAGGCTGTATCCGTAGTAAACGGTTGTAAAGCGAAACAATCTGACGCCAGTCAGTCGCGTCGACCGATTCCGCCTCAGCGTGAACCGCTGCAATCGCTGCCTGCAGTGTGTAGGATCCGAACTGGCGTGACTTCAAGGCTTTCTCAAGCAATGCCAAACCTTCTGCGATCTGTTCCCGGTTCCAGCGTGAGCGGTCCTGGTTCTCCAGCAAGATCAGCTCTCCGGTTGGAGAGGTTCTCGCTGCGTGACGGGATTCTTGAAGCAACATCAAGGAAACCAGTCCCATCACTTCCGGTTCGGGCTGGAGTTCCATCACCAAGCGCCCCAGTCGAATCGCCTCGCCGGTTAGCTCGGCCCTTGTTACCTCCGTTCCCGCCGCTGCCGAATAGCCCTCGTTAAAGACAAGATAGATGACGTGAAGCACGGTACCGAGTCGGGCCGGCAATTCCTCCGGCATCGGCACCTCGTACGGAATTTGTGTCTCTCGAATCTTTGTCTTGGCGCGCACAATGCGCTGGGCTAGCGTTCGCGGAGTGATGAGGAAGGCCTTTGCGATCTCCTCGGTGGTTAGCCCGCACACCTCACGTAAGGTGAGGGCGACGCGCGCTTCCGGCGCTAGAGATGGATGACAGCACGTAAAGATCAAACGCAGCCGATCATCCTCAAGGTTATCCTCGTCATTGGACCTTTCCGCCGAACTCAATTGAGCTTCGAGATATCGAATGAGATCGTCTTGAGAGGCGTCAAACCTTGCACGTCTGCGAAGAGTATCAATTGCTTTGAATCGGGCTGTCGAAATCAACCATGGTCGCGGGTTGTCGGGTATGCCACTACTTGGCCACACGCTCAGCGCGGCAGCAAAAGCTTCGTGCATCGCCTCCTCTGCAAGATCAAAATCACCGAGCAAGCGGATCAGAGTTGCCAGGACTCGTCCCGAATCCACGCGATAAAGGGAGTCGAGTAACTCGCGTATATGTTCGGACATGACGACGACCTTAGCACATCGGTAGACTCACGATCGCCAGGAAGTTGTTAGTTTAGCTTTCGACAAATTTCTCGGATTAGCCTTGACTCGACCGATTTGCACGCCCTATCTTCCGGAACGTGACATCCCCAAGTTCGTCCTCTCAGGAACCGTTCGGAATTCGTCAACTCGCTCAACGCTACAACACCGATAAGGCCCAGTTAGTCGATTACCTTGATCACTACGACGCGCACTTTGGACATTTGCGTGACCAGGATATTCGACTGCTTGAGTTAGGAGTAAACGCGGGTGGTTCGCTCCAGCTTTGGCGCGACTACTTTCATCGGGCAACTATCGTTGGTCTCGACATTAATCCGGTTGAGATCGACGATCAGTCGGGCCGTATCAAGCTCTATACAGGTAAACAGCAAGATGAGGCGCTGCTGGATCGAATAGGAACTGAGTCGGCTCCCGATGGCTTTGACATTATTATCGACGATTGCGCTCATATCGGCGTTCTTGCCAGGGCAAGCTTCTGGCATCTCTTCGAGCATCACCTTAAGAGTGGTGGCGTATATGTAATTGAGGATTGGGGTACCGGCTACTGGGATAGCTGGGTAGATGGAGTGTCTTACCAGCCACGTAAAGCAGGGTTCAGTCACGGTCTTTATCGAGTTACAAGAGGAATTGCTCGATTACAACGGTCCACTTTAGGTCGGCTACCACTCGTTAACCGGTTTCTCAGGTGGGTTAAAGTCCTGTCAATGAGACCGGAGTATCATTCTCACAGTCATGGCATGGTAGGCTTCATAAAAGAGTTAGTTGATGAACTTCGCGTCACGGATTCCGCCCTGGGATTGCCATCATTTCAATCAAAATTTCGCGAAATTAATCTCTATCAGAGCCATCTGTTCGTAACAAAGGCCTGACGTCAGGCTGAAGCGACTCGACGTACTCTGGGAAGGTCGCCCGAGCAAAGGGAACCCGAAGGCTTCTTGACACTCGCGAAGCGTGACTGCTACTCTACGCGGTCTTTTTGTGCACTGAATTCGAGTCTATCTACACACAAAGGAGTTTGCTTGACTACCGAATCCGGCTATCTATTTACCTCTGAATCCGTTACTGAAGGCCACCCAGACAAAATATCCGACCAAATATCAGACGCGATTCTGGACGCAGCTTTAGCGAAGGATCCTAAGGCCCGCGTCGCCTGTGAAACCCTCGTAACTACGGGCCTCGTCGTCGTCGCGGGTGAAATCACTACCGACGCTGTTATCGACTATGGGCGCGTCGCTCGCGAGACCATCCGCGAGATCGGATACACGCGAGCAAAGTATGGTTTTGACTGCGACACTTGCGCAGTCCTTTCGGCCTTAGATCGTCAATCTCCAGACATCGCAATGGGTGTCGACACCGGTGGCGCTGGTGACCAGGGCCTGATGTTTGGCTATGCATGCAACGAAACACCAGAGTTGATGCCGTTGCCTATCCAGTTGGCTCATATGCTTTCGCGCAGACTGTCGGAAGTCCGAAAGTCTGGCGAGCTTCCCTACCTGCGACCTGATGGCAAATCACAAGTAACTGTCGAATACCGTGATGGTCGCCCCTTCCGCCTCGAAGCCGTTGTCATTTCGTCGCAACACGATGCTGAAGTAACGAATGAACAATTGCGCGCGGAAATCCAGGAAAAGGTAATTAAGCACACGGTTTCTCCGGAGCTACTCGACAAAGACACGAAGTATCACATTAACCCAACCGGCCGCTTTGTTACTGGGGGACCGCAGGGTGATGCTGGCGTAACCGGACGCAAAATCATCGTTGATACATACGGTGGCTACGCACCACACGGCGGTGGCGCTTTCTCAGGTAAAGACCCGACGAAGGTTGACCGCTCGGCGGCTTACATGGCGCGTTATGTAGCTAAGAACATAGTCGCGGCAGGCCTCGCCGATAAATGCCAGGTTCAGCTTGCTTATGCAATCGGCGTTGCCGAACCAGTTTCAGTTTTGGTCGAAACCCAGGGCACCGGACGCATCAGTGATGCAGCGATTTCAAAGCTGGTCCAAGCCAACTTCGATCTGACACCGAAAGGCATCATCGAATCTCTAAACTTGCGCCGTCCGATTTACCGCGCGACGGCGGCTTACGGACATTTTGGTAGACACGAAGATACGTTTACCTGGGAAAAGACCGATAAGGCCGAAACGCTGCGCGCAACTGCAGGAATCTAGTTATCAACTTAAGAAGGAATAATTAAATGAGCGCTACACGTTCCGTCGAATTCGACGTGAAAGATATTTCCTTAGCGGGCCATGGTAAGCAACGTATCGAATGGGCCGAAAGAGAAATGCC
>JBKPQV010000043.1:0-4751 GCA_046734235.1 Acidobacteriota bacterium | reverse complement strand
CAACTAGGGCCCACCCGCTACCGCGAGGTGGTACCGACTTCATCCAATGGCACAACTAGGGCCCACCCGCTACCGCGAGGTGGTACCGACTTCATCCAATGGCACAACTAGGGCCCACCCGCTACCGCGAGGTGGTACCGACTTCATCCAATGGCACAAGTAGGGTCCACCCGCTACCGCGAGGTGGTACCGACTTCATCCAATGGCACAACTAGGGCCCACCCGCTACCGCGAGGGTGGTACTGACTTCATCCAATGGCACAACTAGGGCCCAACCGCTACCGCGAGGTGGTACCGACTTCATCCAATGGCACAACTAGGGCCCACCCGCTACCGCGAGGGTGGTACTGACTTCTTCCAACTTGGGCTCCGGATATTCGAAGCCCTCTGGAAAATGACGACTGATAAATGTCAAATGACATTTGGAAAATGATCTCTTAATAAAAGACCCAGACCAAAACATGCTGTCACTCTCTTCAGTTCACAAACGCTTCGGCCCGACGATCGCTCTGGATGGCGTCAATATCGAACTCCGAAAAGGCGAGGTCCATGCTCTTATTGGCGAGAACGGCGCAGGTAAAAGCACCTTGATGAATATCATTGCCGGCTCATTGCGGCCTGACGAAGGGACAATGACAATCGACGGAAAGCCGTACACGCCGACAAATCCGCTCGACGCTCGCCTCAGTGGAATAGCGCTAATACACCAGGAACTTTCTCTGTGTCCTCATTTGACTGTAGCTGAAAACATTCTGATGGGACTAGAACCGTCTAAGCTTGGCTGGCTGGATCGCGACAAACTAATTTCACGTACCAACGAAGTATTGGAAACATTCCATCACGCGGATATTAGACCAGAAAAAAAAGTCAGCGAGCTATCAGTAGCAGCGCGTCAAATAGTGGAGATTTCAAGGGCAATCGCAGCCGAGGCACGCATCATCCTGATGGACGAGCCGACCAGTAGCTTGCAACGCGATGATGTAGCCCAACTCTTCACCTTAATTCGAAAACTAAGTGCCGAAGGCATCTCAGTGGTCTACATCAGCCACTTCCTCGAGGAAGTCAGGCAGATATCAGATCGATTCACTGTACTTAGAGACGGGCGAAGTGTGGCCCATGGAGATATAGTTTCAACGAGTGACGACGAATTGATTTCAAAAATGGTTGGGAGGTCACAACAAAACCTCTTTCCGAATCGTACTAAGGTTGCTGAAAGCGCTGAGCCAATTCTCCGTGTACGAAATCTTAGAGTGCCTCCATTATTAAAAGAGGCAAGTTTTGATTTACGCAAAGGCGAGATTTTGGGCATTGCAGGATTAATGGGCTCGGGAAGAACTCCTCTGCTGCGCGCCATATTCGGACTTGATCGTCCAGAAAATGGAACAGTGGAAATAAACAAAAAGATGTTAGCGAGCGGACGTAACACGCCTGCCATGCGTCTTATAGATGGATTCGGATACCTTAGCGAAGACCGCAAGGGAGATGGTTTAACCCTCAACCTGTCGGTCGCCGACAATACGACAGTTACAAAGTTTTCATCTTGCTCACGCTTTGGTTGGCTTGATCTTGGAAAGCAGCGACGTGACACAGAAAAGCTCGTTAGTGCCCTAAAGATCAAAACACAGAATGTAAAACAACCTGTTGGCTCGCTCTCAGGAGGCAACCAGCAGAAAGTAATTGTTGCTCGCCTGCTACACCAGGATGCCGACATTCTTTTGCTGGATGAGCCAACGCGTGGCATTGATATCGGTAGCAAGGCCCAGGTTTACGAAACAATCGCGCAATGTGCGGCGCAGGGCAAAGCGATTCTCATGGTTAGTTCCTATCTCCCCGAACTGTTTGGCATGTGTGATCGTTTGGCAGTCATGAGTCGCGGCCGGCTATCCGAAGTCAGGCCCGTCGATGAATGGACTCCTGAAAGCGTTTTACAGGCTGCAATAGGTACCGAAACTCCAGCCGCGAACTCAGTCTGAAGTTTAGGAAGACTGGAAACTACACATGAAAAAGCTCTTACTAATTACTATCCTTTTGCTCCCCTCCACAATCAATGCGCAAAACGCTCCAAAAGTCTCGCCATTCAAAGAAATGATTGAGACTGAACAGGCGTTTTCAAAAACTGCCGAAGTGAAAAATGCTCGCGATGCATTTATGGAATTCATCGCGGATGATGGATTGCTGTTTCGGCCACTTGCTGTGAATGGAAAGAAATGGATGTCAGAACATCCAGTTCCACCTTCCGATAAACATCCACTGCTTGCGTGGCAACCAGCATTCGCGGGAATGGCGGCGGCAGGCGATCTGGGATTCACCACTGGGCCGTGGGAGTTTAAGAGCGATATCAAGGATGAGAAGCCGGCAGGCTACGGTCACTTTGTTACGCTTTGGAAAAAGCAGTCGGATGGATCGTGGAAATTTGTGGTGGACCTGGGGATTTCACATCCAGAATCTGGCGGTCCGTTGACAATCTGGAAAGTTGGCGATGAAAAACAAACTAAGCCGGCTAAGCCGGTCGATGTCGCCAAAGTAACAGCAGAGTTGCTTGAGCGCGATCGTTCCTATGCGAGCGAGGCTACAAAAAGCATCTCAACGTCTTTTCAGAAGTATGCTTCTCCGGATGTTCGTTTATATCTTCCAGAAAAACTTCCTTTCAAAGGTCGGGAAGCATCGGTTGCTGCATTACCAGTGAAAGGCGGTATCAGTTATAAAGCGATTGCCGGAGACGTATCGCGTTCTGGGGATCTTGGGTACACTCATGGCACATACGAAAAGCCGAGCGCGGACGATCCTGCCAAGATTGTCGAGCGTGGAAACTATGTCCGCATTTGGAAGGTCCAGTCAGGTGTTTGGCAAATTGTGCTTGATGTAACTAATCCAGTGACCCAATAGCCACTTCTGCGAAACTCTCTGCGACTCTGCGTTCTCGGCGTCTCTGCGTCAAAAATGTTCGCGGCTTCCTGAGATCGTATTAACGCCGAGACGCCGAGAACGCAGAGGAAATCTAAAATCGCGACATTTGTTGATGAAAGCAAAGTTCAAGTAGACCAGGAACATGTCAGACTCTTTTCGCCGACTCTTCCGCGCTCCTGGTCGAGTCAACCTGATCGGTGAACACACAGACTACAACGACGGGTTTGTAATGCCTGTCGCCATCAATTTTTCTACCTGGATAACACTCTCACCCTTAGCTGAACGGCACATCGAGTTTTACTCCGACAAGTTCAATGAAAAAGTTGTTCTGGAACTCGACAACCCGCCGACTTCGCCGCGCGGGCACTGGAGCGACTACCCCATCGGGGTTGCGGTTACCTTGCTTCGTCATGGATATGATCTACAAGGTGCAAGGTTACTAATCACCAGCGAGGTCCCTTTGGGTTCGGGCTTGAGCTCATCAGCGGCACTCGAAGTTGTTACTGCACTATCACTCGCAAAGCATTCGAATCTGAACATAGAACCCGTTGAGCTAGCAAAATTGTGTCGAGAGGCAGAAAACGAATTTGTGGGCGCGCGAGTAGGAATCATGGATCAGTTTGCCTCAGTCTTTGGTGGAGCCGATCGCGCACTCTTGATCGACTGTCGCTCACTTGAATTCAAGCTATTTCCACTTTCTAACAAGGCACAGCTGGTTATCTGCAACACTATGGTGAAGCATGAACTGGCATCGAGTGCGTACAATGAACGGCGCTCACAGTGTGAAGAAGGAGTAAAGTGGTTTAGCTCAATAATCCCTGGCGTTACCGCGCTAAGGGATCTAAACACAGCACAGTTGGAAGAGCATGGTAAAGGACTACAACCTATTATTTATCGCAGGTGCCGGCACGTGGTAAGTGAGAATGAGCGCGTAATATCGGCGGCGGAAGCTTTGAATCATGATGATTTAGTCACGTTTGGCGAGCTTATGTACAAGTCACATGAAAGCTTGCGCGATGATTATGAAGTAAGTTGCCGGGAGCTTGATTTACTGGTGGAGTTGGCCAGTCGTGTCAAAGGAGTTTATGGTGCAAGGATGACTGGTGGTGGCTTTGGTGGATGTACGGTTAATCTTGTCGCACGTGATCAAGTTGGCCAATTTAAAAGTGCCGTTGTCGAAGGGTATGAAAAGGCATTGGGAATAGTTCCCGAAGTTTATGTTTGTAGCGCCGTGAATGGAGCTGAAGAAGTAATCGAGAATTCAACTGGAACAATATGAAGATCATCATCCTGGCAGCTGGATATGCGACTCGTCTTTATCCGCTAACCCTTAATCAACCGAAACCTTTATTGGACTGCGCTGGCAAGCCGATGCTCGAACATGTCGTCGATAACCTGGCAACGATTCCCTACATCGATATTGCCTACATCGTCACCAACGCCAAGTTTGCCGATCACTTTCAGCGTTGGGCAGACAATAATGGAAATGACCGGCACTTTTGTTTTGAAGTCGTAAACGATGGAACCACCGACGAATCAAACCGCTTGGGCGCCATCGGGGATATGAACCTGGTACTCACGAAGTATGACATCAAGGACGATGTAATCGTGGTAGGTGGCGATAATCTTTTCAGCGACGATCTTTTTGACTTCGGCGAGTTTTGTCTTGAGAAGAAGGCTCCAGTGTTAGCCGTTTATGACGTTGGTAATTTGGAAGAAATTAAGAAATACAATTCGATTGAGATTAATGACGAAGGTCAAATAACCTTCTTTGAAGAAAAGCCGGCACAACCGAAAAGCACCCTGACAGGCATTGCCCTCTACTATTATCCAGAATCGGCCTT
>JBKPQV010000042.1:0-3900 GCA_046734235.1 Acidobacteriota bacterium | reverse complement strand
GCGCGATCCGCATTCAGCAACATATCGAAATCCGACTGCGCTTCCTGGGATTTACCCATCAGGACAAGTATTACCCCATGTTCCACTCGAAGGCTTCCATTCATCGGATCAAGTTGAATAGCTCTGCTGATATCGGCCAGGGCGGCGGATAAATCTCCAGTCACTTCGTATTCATTTGCACGGTGATAAAAGGGCCAGAGATTAGTGGCGTCAATGCGAATTGCCTTTGTAAAGTCAGCAATTGCGGCATCGGTTTTCTTAAGGGAGCTATTTATTAGACCGCGATTAACGTAGGCGTTAGCAATTACGGGAATCATTTCCTTGTCGCCGGGCGCCGCATTCGTTGTTTCAGTGGCAATACCTACTAGCAACGATTCCGGAGCATTCGACTTCCTTGAGTCGCCAGGTTGATTTTTCGGATCTTCTGCAGAGGACTGTACCGGGTATTTTTTTCCCGGTTCCTTTTCGTACCACTTCAGCAAATAGTCAAGATCGCTCAACGCACGCTCACGATCCTCCAAAGCAATTAAAACACCCGCACGACTGGCATATGTCTGTGGATTGTTAGGATTAAGCTTCATCGATTGGTCGAAATCATCCAGGGCTTCTTTCAAATCTCCTTGATCTGATCTGAGCTGACCTCTTAATGAATAGACGTGATCACGCTTGTAATTACGTTCAATTGCAGAATCTAAATCCTGGATCGCGCCTTTTATGTCTTTCGCCAGCAAACGGATGACTGCGCGTTCGTGGTAGGCTGAACCCAAATTGGGTTTCAGTTGGATAACTTTATTGATATCCCTGAGAGCTCCATATGAATCGCCCGTAGACATTTTCAAGTTTCCGCGTAATAGATACGCATCCGCCCGATCCGGGTGTTTAGAAATCACCTCGTTCAGCGCTGCGATTGCCTTATCAGTGTTCCCGGCTTGAAGTTCCGCAATCGCTCGTTTAAGCGGATCCGACTCTGGTTTTTGCGCATTCGCTTTCGCTGTAAGCGCAACAACCAACAAGAATGTCAGCAGTAACAATCCGTACTTCATCTCACCCAGACATTAATACTGTGATTAGCCTTTCCTGACGGCCGGCGACTTATATATGACGCCACTTTTCATTACGAACACTACGCGTCTTACCGCCGTAATGTCTTTGAGCGGATCTCCGTCCAAGGCAATGATGTCGGCCTGCAAACCTTTGGCAATCGAACCAATCTGGTCAGACATCCTGATCGCCTCCGCTGCCAGTGAGTTCGCCGATACCATTGCCGTCATCGGATCAACACCACAGTCGCGCACGCGATCGATAAACTCTTCCGCGTTGCGCCCGTGTGACCCCGCTACTGCATCAGTCCCAAACACAACCTTCAGCCCCGGAGTTTTGCTTGCTCGCCGCACAAGTTCATGATTAAGCAGCAGAATTTTATCCATTGCTGCAAAACCCTCTTCCGTGTAGCCCGGCGTTCCTAGATACTTTTGCTTATTGAGTAGATAGTTTTCAATCACCAACCCCGCTTGTGGATCCAAGTACGTTCCTTTTTGAGCCATCAGCTTCAAATCATCGTCAGTTGCCAGCGTACCGTGTTCTATCTGAGTGCAGCCAACTTCGGCAGCAACCGGCACAGCATCCTTATAAGCGTGGACCACACTTCGTAATCCCTGTTTGCTTGCTTCGTCGCATGCAGCTGACAGCTGTTCGCGGGACAAGGTCATTCCTCCACCCTGGCGAATACTTTGGGAAGCGAAGATCTTGATTACGTCTGCACCAGCGGCTTTCTGTTTTCTAATGAATGCTCGAATGTCTTCTGGAGTGCCAGTTTGATCACCACGACCAAATAATGGTTCGACTGCGGTAAGAATTCGTGGTCCAGGCAATTGCCCATTCGCAATGGCTTCACGAAGCGGTAAGTCGGTGGGAGAACCAACACTTTGAATCGTGGTGAAGCCGGCTAACAAGGTAGCGTACGCATTTGCTGCTGATCGATATGCAGCTTCTTGCGTGGCCTCGCCAGCGCCAACATTTTTTCCGTCCTTTCCAAAACTCCAAGTAATGTGCGCGTGCGCATCGATCCAGCCGGGAAGCACAGTGAAACCGCGCAGATCGAAATCAACCGGACCGGCTTTCGGATCGATTGCAACGATCTTCCCGCCTTCAACGACAATACGAGTGTTGTGGAGGATGGCCCCCTTGCCGTCGAAAACAGTGCTGGCCGCGATAACTGTGCGTTTGTTTTGAGCCGCCGCGGAATGGCAGAGGCAGCAACAAATGAATGCCAACAGAATAAACCGAGACAATCGCATCGTTGTATGACCTCGCTTTCGACGACGCATCATACAGTCTGTCAGCTTGCGATCAAATTATCGTTCAATAATGCACCTAAACGTCTCACCACTCAGGTTCGTAACAGACAAACAAATTCCCATTCTTAAACGACCGCAAGTTTGTTTGCTTCAAGCCAAATTTTTCTTTAACACCTTCAAATAGAGTCCGGCCGCTGCCAAGCACAATTGGATTCACAAGAAATTGATATTCGTCGATTAAGCGTGCTTCGCTAAATTGCGAAACGATCGTTCCACTCCCCATGATCACCATTCCCTCTCCCGACTCGCTTTTCAACTTCTTCATCTCATCCACAATATTCTCTTTTATTAATCTCGTGTTATCCCAGGTCGGCGCATCCATTGTTCGAGAAAAGACTATCTTCTGACTCTTGTTCATTCCCTCCGCAACTTCCGGAAACATCTGCTTAGCTTGCGGGGTAGGCCAAAAGCTAACCATCAAATCGTAGGTCTTTCGTCCAAACACTAAAACGCCTTTACCACTCGCGTTGCTGGCAGCAAAATCATTCGACTCTGCGTCACTCTTGTGCGCCCAACTCATGTCGTTATTGGCGTCCGTGAAATAACCGTCGAGACTCACATTGTTGAAGACAATTAGTTTTCGCATTAGCTCTCCCTCGTTCTTTTGGTGTTGATCCCTATTTACATCTAATAGTCGTCTGTCGAATGTCAATTTCGACACGTGGAAATTGAAAATATGTTCGGACAGACTGAGGAGACGGGACGTTAAGGTTTTGGCGACTTGCAGGTTTGTGAGCTAGAACTTTCGTGCAAGCGAACGCAACAGCGCTCCGGCGCCTGGTAAGTTGAGTAATCGTTTGCGCAAGCGAAATGTCTGCGAGTTCAAGAGAGTGTTGCGCTCCTGTTCAAGATGGATTGCAAGTTGCTGTAAATACACCGACTCTGCGCGAGCCTCGGCATCAGGATTTCGTTGGTATGTTTCGAACTCGCGAATAACGTCGGAATAAAGCTTAATGATCTGATCAATTGCCGTTTCGCGACCGGCAGTGTCACGGATGCGTCGCGACACTTCCGCTGCGTCTTCTGCATCGTACCGTGCGATTTCTCTTTCCAGTACATTTGGATCTACGGCACCACGCAATGCGCGGATGCCAAAGTTTTGGCGACGCAGCTGGTCCATCTCGCGGGTAGTGACCATTGGACCAACACCGATCGTATCGCAAAGGACCACGGCCGAGCCGACGGCAAGCGCTTCGAGCGCACATCGCGCCTTGGCAAAGACGATGTCGTACTGGGCCAGAACAACCTCAGGTCGCAAGGAGACGTTGCCTGAATCCGCGCCAATAACATCGAGAGTTAGCTTAGTTCGAAGGCATGCCTCGCGCACTGCGCCTATATGCGTCAATTCGCTGGCTCCATTGTTGAAGATGAGTGCGCGCGCCGGCTTCTGAGGCAGTGGGGGGCGAGGAAGAAATTGATGAGTATCTACTGAGTTCAGTATGACTGAGACGCGTTCCTCGGGCGCAGCATTCTCGCAAACAAGCCGATCGCGGCACGTGTCGTCCACGGCGACAAAATGAAGGATGCGCGGATGCTTTGGCGG